>NZ_JBNRJY010000259.1:0-302 GCF_059414725.1 Wolbachia endosymbiont of Tuta absoluta | reverse complement strand
CCTTCGCTCTTGTAACTTATCGTCCTCGGCAATTGCCTGGTTTAATTCTTATCTTCGTGGTCGCTTGCAGCGGATCGATCAACGAACACACGATTTTCATGTCAGATGTACAAGCATATGCTGCATGCTGATCACTTGGACAGATTAATTCGTGACTGCTATGGTTGAAACGAAATGAGATTAAATTAAATTAACTTTATTCAATGTAGGATAGTTTTATCACTTATTAACGTCATGATGTCATTGCAAAAAAAAGAAATTTGTCTATCACAATTTTCTTCTTTTTATAACAATTTTGTAAT
>NZ_JBNRJY010000258.1:0-429 GCF_059414725.1 Wolbachia endosymbiont of Tuta absoluta | reverse complement strand
CTATGGATAAGAAATGGGGTGATGCTATTTTAAGCCGGTATCACACTGCAAATTGATGTTAATAATTGATACTCAATTCAATTTAATTTATTTAACAAATTACCACTTATGGTATAGTTGGACAATGTTTACATTATGCATAGAGTGATACATAGTTACTACTACACCCGCAATGCAATAACGAATGCACCTAAGTGGTACCCGCCCTGCTCAGTACCATACCGTTGACCACCTGGCTCGTCACGGTGCACGGCGCTAGTAGGCCCAACATCTGTTTCCGTCACATGTTTCTCGTGTTACCTGCCTACCCCCGATGGTAATGAGCGTTTTTGCCGCCAAAATTTTATTATGGTACGCGAAGAGTGAATGAAATGACTTTGCGTCCAGATGTTAACGTTTGCTTTTTTTCGAAACAATTGTAGAGTTTAC
>NZ_JBNRJY010000257.1:0-1616 GCF_059414725.1 Wolbachia endosymbiont of Tuta absoluta | reverse complement strand
TGCTCTTAATGAGGCAGAGAGGTGCTAAATCAAGACAGTAGGATTTGTTACAAAAAAAGAAGAGAAGAATTAAAGAGAAGAGTAAAAAGTTTACTTGAGCAAAAGAAGCAAGTAGCAAACACAACAAATTAATACAGAGAGCTAGGAATTAATCAAAGATACAGATGAAAGTAGTGAAGCTACTACTTGCCAGAAAGAATGGTTAAGACTGAAGTTTTAGAAGATTGTTTAGATCTTGGATAGATAACCCAGTGACTTGAGGGTGTCAGGAAGTTTGTGTAAGTTGTAAAAATAGTTAAGAATAAAAATAACATAAACAACTTACATGGAGCTAATATGAAGAACAATAACAAAGTATCAAATCCAGCTATAGAAAAATTAGTATCAGAAATACTATCACAAAGTGATCCATCTGAAATATTTGGTAAAGAAGGGATATTTCAGGGAATTAAAAAGCAGATAGTAAATAAGATTTTAGAGAAAGAAATGGAATCTCATATAGGTTATGAGAAACATTCTAAAAATGAGAAATACTCAGATAACAGACGTAATGGTAATTATGAAAAGACTCTAATAGATCCAGAAGGTCGTAAATTGACAGTAGAAGTGCCAAGGGATCGGGATGGAGAATTTGAACCTCAACTAATTCCAAAAGGAGTGCGTAAATTTGAAGGATTTGATGATAAAGTAATATCCTTATATGCTCGGGGAATGACCATTAGGGAAATACAAGGGCACTTAGAAGAACTATATGCCACCAAGGTATCATCTGAGTTAATATCAAAGGTAACTGATGGTATTTTAGAGGAAGTAACTGCTTGGCAGAATAGAGCACTTGATAATGTATATCCTATAATGTACTTAGATTGTATTCATGTTAAGGCAAGAGATAATCATGTAATAATAAATAAAGCGGTTTATCTAGCTATTGGAGTGAATATGGAGGGCAAGAAAGAGCTATTAGGAATTTGGATAGGCAAGAATGAAGGGTGTAAATTTTGGATGCAGGTAGTAACAGAACTGAAGAATCGAGGAGTTGCACAAATATATGTTGCATGTGTTGATGGTCTTAAGGGTTTTCCAGAGGCGATAAATAGCATTTTTCCAAAGACGATAGTGCAGTTGTGTATTGTTCATATGGTAAGAAATTCTGTAAAATACGTATCATACAAAGATCTAAAAGCGGTAACAGCTGATTTAAAAGCAGTTTATTCTGCAATAAATGAAGCAGAGGGATTAAGAGAATTACAAAACTTTGCCAAAAAATGGGATGAAAAATATCCAGTTATTTTTGACATATGGCAACGAAATTGGTCTGGCATAGCTCCATTTTTTAGCTTTCCGGAAGACATTAGGAAGGCGATTTACACTACTAATGCTATTGAATCCACTAACCGTCAAATTCGTAAAATTATTAAAAATAAAGGAGTATTTCCAGATGACAAATCGATTCAGAAAATAATCTTTTTGGCGTTGACAAATGCCTCTAAAAAATGGACAATGCCTATTAAGAATTGGGCGATGGCTTTAAATCAATTTGCTATACTTTGTGATACTAATTTACAAAATTGGGCAAATGGAGAAATCGTACTTACACAAAAAATCTGACAGACCCA
>NZ_JBNRJY010000256.1:0-507 GCF_059414725.1 Wolbachia endosymbiont of Tuta absoluta | reverse complement strand
TTATTTTTGCACAATGATAGACAAGGAAGGTACGTAACACTGGATCGACTCCACTTAAAGGTAAACACATTATTATATGGCCAGATAATGATGAACCAGGCAAACGATATGCTGAAAATGCTGCAAAAAAGCTGTTAGATCGATCGAAAGTGTCTAAGGTTTGATATAAAAAATAAAATATGATGAAATTTACTTATGCAGCAGGTTGAGTACCTATGGGCTATGTATGATACCTACATGCAATATCATGCAAAATTTATGTATCTCTGTTCAAATTTGTGTTTGATAAGGTGTTTAATTAGCCATTGAAGCTTTGTCAACCCTGGAAGATATAGAGGCGTTATCAAAATGGTGGTAGATGACGCATTTGCAAACGCGCATATCAGGGGTGTGAGGGGGTTGAGGGGTCTGGTCCAAGGGAAGCACCCCCGCAAGGGGATAGGTCTGCATGTTGCTATTGATTTTCTCTCAGAGACCTAGATTTATTTAGAACCATCGAGATTCTAG
>NZ_JBNRJY010000255.1:0-303 GCF_059414725.1 Wolbachia endosymbiont of Tuta absoluta | reverse complement strand
GCGCACTCCGCGAGCCAGCATATTCTTTATTTTGATCATTCGTGGCTTGCCAGAGCCAAGTGCTAGTGCGATGTGATCAAAACCCAAGTTGAAGGCATGTCAAAGTTATAGGATGCCTTAAATCTGTCAACTCAATACTGTTCAATTCAATTCAATACCTTCATCAGTTGTTTCAAATATAGGTAACTGTAGACGCAAAAATCAAGTTTATCACTACATAGTATAAAATTAAGTCGCTTTCCGTTTGGTGTCTCCTTATATCTTTGGAATTACCCAACGGATTTTGATGCGGTTTTTTTTATT
>NZ_JBNRJY010000254.1:0-4009 GCF_059414725.1 Wolbachia endosymbiont of Tuta absoluta | reverse complement strand
TGCAGTTAATAAAAGGAAAAAGTTCCAGAAAAATCCAGCAAAACTTTCCAGAGCTAAAAAAGAGATACTGGGTTGTGGGCAGTAGGCTAGTTTGTCAGGACTAGCGGAAATGTAACTGACGAAATGATAAAAAATTATATTGAAAATCACTCTAAAAAAGAAGATAAATTTGGTGACTTTCAAGTCGAAAGTTAGCATTCTATGCTCTCTCTCAATCTTTGGATTTTAATCCATAGTGGTTGAATGAAGAATCTTTAAACCCTTTTGTACCAAATTTTAATGAAGCAAAAAATTCTTCTAATTCTTCAAAAGGACAACTATTTTTCTCTAATTTTACTTTTATAATATTGCTTAACATTGTAACTCCACTAACCGTTTTATACATGTAGCTTAAGACTATTTTAATAATTTATCAAGAAAGTTTAATTATTAATTATAATATTTAATAAAATAAATAGACTCTTTTACATTTCATCTGCAAGAATCTTTTCCTTAGTTTGTAAATAAAGATTTTCTGAATCTAATTGCCGCAGGTTACGTTTAGTAATATAATCTCATATTAAATAAAACTTTACCTAAGTTTATGCCAGACTCTACGTTAGTTTTAACAACTATTCTTATATTCTTCATCTTTACGTTGTCACTTTTTTTTATAAAAAGGATATTTGGATCAACGAACAAGAAGATAATAAAATCCTTCAGAAAAATTGCTCAGCAGATTAATGCGCTAGAGCAAGAAATGCAGAGCTTATCTGATGAGGATCTTGCTAGTAAAACTGCGGAATTAAAACAAGAACTGAAAAATGGAAAAACACTAAATGACCTTCTCGTACCTGCATTTGCGGTTGTACGAGAAGCATCACGAAGATTCCTTAACATGAGGCATTTCGACGTTCAGCTAATTGGTGGCATGGTTCTCCATAATGGCATGATATCAGAAATGAAAACAGGAGAAGGAAAGACACTCGTCGCAACTTTAGCTGCATATCTAAATTCTTTAGAAGGAAAAGGTGTGCACATCGTAACTGTTAACGACTATCTTGCAAAACGAGATACAGAGTGGATGAGTAAATTATATAATTCTCTTGGAGTTTCTGTTGCATTTATTACAAATAATTTGACAGACGACGAGAGAAAAAAGGCTTATAGCGCAGATATCGTATACTCAACAAATAATGAACTTGCCTTTGATTATCTACGAGATAATATGAAATTTTCTCAAGAAGATATGGTTCAGAGAGGCTTCAATTACGCGATAGTAGACGAAGTAGACTCTATACTGATTGATGAAGCGCGTACTCCGCTCATTATTTCTGGCCCACTTGAGGAAAATAATCAGATATATAAGCATATCAATAAAATAGTAATCAAATTAGTTGATTCTGACTATGAAGTCGATGAAAAGAGTAGAGCAGTGTTCCTCACTGAAAATGGCATTTCACGAGTGGAGGAATTACTAAAATCGTATAACATCATTCCTGAAAATTCCTCGCTCTATGATACTAGCAATATTATACTGACTCATTATATAGATCAAGCACTTCGTGCACATAAGCTGTTTACTGCTGATAAAGATTATATAGTGAAAAACGGTAAGGTGGTAATTATTGATGAGTTTACTGGGCGCATGATGGAAGGTAGGAGATATTCTGATGGTCTTCACCAGGCATTGGAGGCAAAGGAGAATCTTGAAATTCAGCATGAAAGTCAAACTTTAGCATCAGTCACATTTCAGAACTACTTTCGTATGTACAACAAACTTTCTGGTATGACAGGAACAGCAGTAACAGAGGCAGAGGAGTTTCATGATATATATAGATTAAATGTAGTAAAAATTCCAACTAATGTGTCTGTTAAAAGAATAGATGTTGACGATGAAATTTATGGCACAGAAAAAGAAAAATTTAGTGCTGTATTGAAGTTCATAGAAGAATGCCACAAACGCCTACAACCAATCCTTGTTGGTACGGTAAGTATTGAAAACTCTGAAAAACTTTCTGCGCTTTTGCAAAGCTATTCTCTTAAGCATTCAGTACTAAATGCTCGTTATCATGAACAAGAAGCGTACATAATAGCGCAAGCTGGAATACCAGGCAGCATTACTATAGCAACAAACATGGCAGGACGTGGAACTGATATTCAGCTTGGTGGAAATGTTGAAATGATTGCAAAAATAGAGCTCGAGAAAATAAAAAATGCTGATGAAAGAGAAAAAAAATATCAAGAAATAGTCGAAAGAGTAAAAAAAGATAAGGAAATTGCTATAAAAGCTGGTGGCTTATGTGTTATCGGAACCGAAAGGCATGAAAGCAGGAGAATAGATGATCAACTGCGTGGCCGTTCTGGTCGTCAGGGTGACCCTGGACTTTCTAAGTTCTTTCTATCACTTGAAGATGATTTAATGAGAATATTTGGCTCTGATAGAATGAGGAATTTTTTACAAAAAGTGGGACTAAAGAACAATGAAGCTATTCATCACCCATGGATTAATAAAGCACTTGAGAAAGCACAGAAGAAAGTTGAAGTTAGAAATTATGATGTGCGGAAGTCTTTGCTAAAGTTTGATGATGTAATTAACAATCAACGTAAGGTTATTTTTAAGCAGAGAAATCATATTTTAAACAATGAAATCAATGATTTAGTTGAAGTATATAGTGAAGTAAATGAGGATATAATAGAAGGTATAGTACAAAGTGGTTATTACGAAGATTATGTTGAAGATATTGCAAAAGAATTCCACATAAGATACGGGATAACGCTTAATCTAGCAGAGTTTTTGAATAAACAAGAAGCCTTGGATTATATAAATGACAAAATACAAGAATTTTTTACTGAGAAAGAAAAATATTTCAATAGTCAACAAACTACAGATTTGTGGAATACGATAGTGAAACAAGTGATGATCATGACACTTGATCATTTATGGAGGGAGCACCTTTCGGTCTTAGAGAGCCTAAGACAAAGCATAAATTTGCGTGCCATGGGGCAAAAAGACCCACTGAATGAATTTAAACGCGAAGCTTTCTTAATGTTTGAGTCGATGCTTGAAAAGTGGAGGGAGCTTACCATTCACCGCCTAGCGCACTTTAAGTTGCTAGACAATCAAGAAATAGGCAATAGGTCACGCTCTACTAAAAATAGCAGACTTCCAAAAGTTTCAAGAAATGACAAGTGCCCTTGTAACTCTGGAAAAAAATACAAACACTGTCACGGTGCAGTTGCCGTAGTGAATTAGTTGTTGCAAGCACATTATAGCTGCTATAGCTAACCGAAGTCAGATCTGCTCGAGCACTCTGAAAGACAAAATCAATAGCCGAATTAATATTGGGCCAAAAGGTTTGTAGAGACTTTCTTATGGCGTGCTTGATCAGAACTTCTCAATCGGATTCAAATCTCACTTTTACCCACAAATAAAAAAGTGAGTAAAATGGATACCAAATAAATTTGGGATTAAAATGAGTGAAGTAAGTACAAATGTGCAATATACTGATGGCTTAGGGGATAAATGGCTGGAAAGAGAGTTAAAACACGTTAATTTAGGAGATACAAGACTTCATAAGAGACTTATTAAAACAGGCTATTGTATAGAGGGTAAGGTGTCTGGATCAATTAATCAAAGCTGTAGTGGATGGAAAGAAGCTAAGGGTGCATACAGATTATTTAGCAATGAAAAGCTTAAGGATAAGGAAATTTATTCTTCCCATTACAAAGAAACTATGGAGAGAATGAAAGGAAATCAGTTTGTTTTGTCAGTTCAAGATACAAGTTATTTGGATTTTGACTCTCATATAAAAACCAAGAGGCTAGGTAGTATTTCTAAAGCTTATACGAAGCATAAAATGGGTTTACTGTTGCACAGTGTCTTAATAGTCAGCAAAGACGGATTACCTTTAGGTCTATCTCTCAACAATGTTGGGCACGTTCTATTAGGGAAAAAGAAACGGCACAAGAAAAAGCAAACAGGAAATACCGTACCTCCATAGAAGAAAAAGAAAGTTATAAGTGGATA
>NZ_JBNRJY010000253.1:0-270 GCF_059414725.1 Wolbachia endosymbiont of Tuta absoluta | reverse complement strand
AAGAACAATAAATGCACTACACAACTTGCTCTCTTCCATGAGCGTGAACACTATCGGGATTTACAATGCTGCTTGGCTTTTCGGTTAATGCTCCTATAGGTACATTTTGTTCATCACCTCTTCCTTCAGTTTTTACAAGAACCGCTTCCTAAACAAGCTGTTGCGATACACCATTTTCCGTATTGTCAGACCATTTGTCAGACGTGGTGTAAATAGCCGTTTTTTTGCGGCTGTTTACGCTCTGCCTACCCCGCAAGGGGTTATAGCCGT
>NZ_JBNRJY010000252.1:0-22010 GCF_059414725.1 Wolbachia endosymbiont of Tuta absoluta | reverse complement strand
CTTACTATTACCCACAAATATAAAGTTCGTGAGCAAGTCGCCATCCTTCTGCTAGATCAAAGAGACGTCTCCATCCTTTCCAAATAGTAATGGGGCCTGGTTCTAGATCATTTTTTCTAGCCAAATGTCCTCCAAGTTGAGCAATCCATGAAACAGCTTCTTTTATAGTAGGAGTTGCATTTGAACATGGTTTTCTATGTATTTTTACATATAGAACTTTCCATTCTTCTTCGGCTAATAAGGTAGTACACGGTAATGTTGGATCAGTTCTTGCAATTGTTGTAATAAAGAAAATTCTCCAAGCAATAATACTCATTACTGTTAAATATCGCATCAACCTTTCTGCTGTTCCAAGCCTACATTCTTCAACTTTGAGACCAGATTTTAAAATTTTATGTAATATTTCTATTTTCCATCTAAGACAATACCACCTAACTTTTTCAACAGCTTCATCAAAGGTATTGACTGGAAGATTTGTTAAAAGCATCCACTCTAGCGGATTTGTTTCAGAAGGAAAGTCTTTTTCAACAACGTAAACTGCATAGTGTGGTAATTTAAGTAATTCTTCTGTCTTATGCCTAATACTATTCTTAGATGGATGCATAATAAACTTTCCGAATCTAACTTCCAAATGTGCTGTTCTTTTTGGCTTATTATCTTTTGCAGGAACTTCAACTTTTACCGTACCTGCACAATGAGAGGATTTAATAAATTCCCATAACTTCTGCTCACCTTTTTCAGGATATCGAGATTTTCTATTTACTGCCCTATCTTTGGAAGCTCTAACTAACACTGCCGAATTAAGATTATATGCAAGCTCAAAAAACTCATATATATCTGCTTCTCTATCGCATATGGTTATAGTCTCAGTTTGAGTTGAATCAATAATGTTGTTTGTGTTGCTTAAAGTTTCTAACCATTTTATACTCTCTTTATCTTCAATGCGGATACTGTCATTGTTCTTTTTTTTTATGTTTTCAGATTCTTCAGGTCTTGAATAAATTTTTTGATCTAGTATCCCTAGTACCAAACCTTCTATACTAACAGCTAGAGCTGTATGCATTATAATACCTTGACTATGTTTTCTTGTAATAACTCCCAATCCACTTGTTTTTTCATGGTCTGTGTATGAAATATAACTTGTATCTTGGATCACAAAAATTTTTTTATGGGCTTTTGTTCTTTCAACTGTTTTAGCAACGTGTGAAGCTAGAATATCGCCTTCTTTCACGTTCTCATTTTGAAAAAAACGATATGCTGCTTTTGCTTCTGACCAACTTCCACACGCCTGATTGATTGAGCTTTCAGGTAAACTTGTAAAACTATCAGCAATATTTACTAATCGGTCAGTTAACCTTTTATCTCCAAGTACAGCATCTCCAAATTCATTTTCAGCCCATTCATTATTCCTGTTTGCCATTTTTTACCCTCAATGTTTGCAAACTTTAATGTTGTAATACTTTATTTTTATGTCCATTTATATTTGTGGGTAATAGTAAGAGTAGGAATCAATATGGAGAAATATTTTTTTTCATCTGACAATCTATCGTTAAACTCTCTCATAGCATGCCATGACTTTTCTGATACTTCTTTTGGAGGAGATTCTAAAAATACTGTATCAAATAATAGAGTGTTATCTGCAACGATTAGCCCATCTTGTTTAATGTATGACTCTGCCCAATCTAAATACTTAGGATAACTACTTTTGTCAGCATCGATGAATATCATGTCAAATGGTGCCTTTGCTGATAATTCATTAATTTTCTCCAGTGCATCACCTTCTATTAGAGTAATTTTATCACTTAGATTAAAAGCACTAAAATTTTTTTTTGCTATTCTTGAGTGTTGAGGATTATTTTCTATTGTATATATATGACCATCTTTCGGTAAAGCTTTTACCATACAAATTGACGAATAACCATATAAAGTGCCAATTTCAACTATGCTTTTAACTTTATGGATTTTGATAAATAAATTTAATAATTTTCCTTCTTCAGGAGTGATTTGAATACGTTGTTTCTTATCAAGAGTACAATGTTCTTCTATTTTTTTATACTCTTTTGCAAATAAGCTTCTTATGTACAACGATTTTCTGCTAAAGTTATGACGCATTAAGTTTTATAATATAAACTAAGGAGGTTTAATCTATATAAGATTTATAGATATAACAATAGAGTTAAGAATAATAAAAATTTTTATTTTAAGTTGTTATTTTATAAAGTAAAATTTTAAGTGACAAAGATTATTATATATTTTACTATGGTTAACTAGTATAATAACCAATTGTTATACTAGAATTAAGGGATCGTTTATTTTACATCTCTCTTAAAATGTAATTTTTATAATCAATTAGAGGGGGTTATATGTCTTATAACATTGCTAACGAAGTTGAAACGTTAAGCAAGAAATCTAATAATAATGAAGGAGTGAAATTACTGCACAATCCAGCTTATCGCGAGAAGTACAAAGAACGCTTTAACGAAGCTCAGAAAAAAGTTATGGATATGGTCCAATTTTATGATGGAACGATAGTATTAATAGAGAATAAAATTGCTATGTATTATTATGCTTGGCACAGTAAAAAAAGAGAGTTTGAGCGTAAAAAGCAACAAACAGTATCAAAAAATAATGATTCAGCATAGGGTTTTTATATGGTAAGCTACAGTGTTATTACTTCACTATAGCTTTTCCATATAACTCATCTATTACATTAGTGAAGTATTCCAGCTCTCTATACCCTTCATGTTTGATTTTACCATTCTCTACATATGATTTGTCATCGTTAATCTTGATGATGAATACAGGAGTAGCTGTGATATCAAGTTTATTAATTGCAAGTGATTTATCATTTATAATTTTGTCCATCATCTTTTTATCATTAATGCATTGGTTAAATACATCTTGCTTCAAATTGCTTAGTGCAGCAATTTTTTGTAGTATAGTTAAATCACTAAAATTAGAGTAGTTCCACGAGTCTATTGCATTAAACACAGCTTTGTTAAAATTAAAATAGTCTTCTTCTTTTTCATAGCAATAACTTAGCATTGCAGCTTTTAATCCTCTGTAATCTAGAGGAAAATGACGGAATATGTATAACATCTTACCTGTATCTATGTACTTTTCTTTGATTTTAGGAAAAACTTTCTTATGAAAAAGAGAACAGTGATAACAAGTGAGCGAAGCATATTCTATCATTAAAATTGGTGCTTTTGGATCACCTAATAATTTATCATCAGGCAGTAGTGACAGTAGTTCTTTTGATGTTATTTCATCAGTTTTTTGAGTGTTGGGTAAGTTTTGTTCAATAGCTGCATAAGAACTAACACTTATAAAAATAAGTAAGAACAATAATCTAAAAATCATTACAATGGAAATACTTAACTTATTAAAGAATTTATGCATTTATATAAATGATGTCAAGATAACTTTTTCTCGGCAACACTTTCTACTCTGTCTTTAAATGCAGCAATTATTTTACTTTGTGTGTATTTATAAACTGAGTTTAATAAGGCGGAAAACAAATTGGATTTAAATTCAAACTTTATATAGAACTCTACCATAGTTTTACTTTCATCTATAGGAGTGAATTTCCATTCGTTGTATAAATGTTTAAATATTCCATTTGACGACACAGCTTTTATCCAACTTTTATTTGCTCCATTTGGAGAAAGAAAGGTCACTTCTGATGTGTAACTTCCTTTAATGCCATGAAAAGCTGCAAGGAGGTCCACAATCATTTGGCTATCAGTTTTTTCTTTTATATAAACAGCTTTGCACCAAGGAACAAAATCAGGATACTTCTCAACGTCAATTACAACTTGAAATATCTCATGAGATGAACAGAAAAAAACACCTTGTTCTTTATATTGGTGTAACATAAACCTAAATAATGGAAAAGGGATCCATATCTACCGTCAGTCTTAGTAGATTCCTGAGACCTAAAGTTAAGGTGGGCATCACGTACTAATTTCAATGAAATTAACAGAGGCAATTCCCTTGATCAGAAATTATCGCTCGGGAAATTTAACTTAACTCATAACGCATAGCACAGACCCCTAAATTAATTATAGATTATTTATATAGAGTATGTCTATAGATATATTAAAACTAGCGATCATTATTTTGCCTTTGTTAAATTTTGCATTTTAAGTATCATAGCTAATAAATATATCTTATGAATCTTATTAAGTTCTTAACCATTTTTATTGTAATCTCCTCAAGTGCTTACGCGAATTGTATAGGGCACAAAACTTTTGTGCTTGCCATGAAGCAGCAAGTAGACAACACGTCTATGAAAGGGAATAGAAAAAATCTAGAACATGTACAAGAAGAACTTCTGAAAATTATTCAGAATAATGTTGACCTCAAAGGAATATCTCGATTTGTCATAGGGAAATATTGGAATTTATCTACTCAGAAAGAAAAAGAAGAGTTTCTAAAAGAATATGAAGTATATCTCGCGCGCTTGTGCGCTAAAATTTTGTATAAATACATAAATAATAGTGAAATGATCATAATGAGTACAAAAGCAGTTGACGATGAAACTTGTCTGATAGGAACAAGATTTTCTTATGGTGATGAGGAATTTACAAACATTGACTTTAAAGTGACTAAAAATGACAATTCTTTCTTAATAAACGATGTTGTAATGAGTGGGATAAGTATTGCTATTAATCAACGTTCTCAATTTAGTGAAAAAATCGACACGCACGGCATGGCAAGTGTAATAGATGAATTAAAACGTAACAATAATTTATGATATACATGCCTCATTGGCCTAAGCCGATTGGCAGTAGGCCAAAGGATTTTTCTCTTGATCGCATAAAAAGTTTTCTAAATAAACTGGGTAATCCCGAGAAAAAAATACCGCCAATAATTCACATAGCTGGCACTAATGGCAAAGGATCAACACTATCCTTTATAAGATATATAATGCAAGCAGCAGGGTATAAAGTTCATACGTACACTTCTCCACATTTAGTGAATTTTAATGAGAGAATAGTTGTTGCAGGCAATGATATCGATGATAGTGAATTACATAACTCACTGGAAGAATGCCGTATAGCAGTCGCAGAACAACCCATCACTCTATTTGAAGCCGCAACGACTGCAGCCTTCTTAGCTTTTTCTCGTCATAAAGCTGATATTACTTTAGTTGAAGTGGGTCTGGGTGGAAGGCTTGATGCAACAAATGTTATAGATAATCCGATTCTAACGATCATCACTTCCATTGCACTTGACCATACAGAATATCTTGGTCCTACCGTAGAAACCATAGCAGGTGAAAAGGCTGGAATAATGAAACCTAATGTTCCTTGCGTAATAGCACCACAAGAAAAATCTATAATGAACACGCTAGAACAACACGCAATAAACAAAAAATCTCCCTTATATAGAGGAGGATTTGAGTGGAATTGCGAAAAACAGAATAACAGGATGGTCTTTCAATCGACTATTCAATCAATAGAATTTTCTTTGCCATCTTTAAAAGGAGATCATCAAATAATCAATTCAGGAAACGCAATTGCAGCATGTAGCATTTTGAGTGGGAAGTATGGATTTAATATTGGAGAAGAGGACATTGCTTCAGGTTTACAGAGCACTTATTGGCCTGCGCGGCTAGAGTCTATAAAAGAAGGTAATTTAATTTCTTTATTACCAAAAGATTGGCAATTATTTCTAGATGGCGCGCACAACAATGATGGTGCCAGAGTGTTAGCTAAGTGGGTAAGAGACAATTTTGCTGAAGGTATCTATATGATCTTTGGTGTTACTCGTAACAGAAACGTCGCAGAGTTCTTAGAGCACTTAAAGCCATACATCAAACTACTATGCGCCGTTTGTGTTAAATCTGAACCTAAAGCAACAAGTACAGATTTAATTAGAGAAGGAGCTCATAATATAGGAATCAATGCTATCGAATGTGAATCAATCAGAGATGCTATATCAAATCACATACTAAAAGCTTCTATACAAAACGTCAAAACCATACTAATCTGTGGCTCGCTATTTTTAGCCAGAGATTTTAGTATGGAGAATAGCTATCAATTAATCCAAGAACAATAAATGCACTACACAACTTGCTCTCTTCCATGAGCGTGAACACTATCGGGATTTACAATGCTGCTTGGCTTTTCGGTTAATGCTCCTATAGGTACATTTTGTTCATCACCTCTTCCTTCAGTTTTTACAAGATTTACAACTTTTCTCTCGTAGATCTCACTTGCTAATTGTAATAATAAAGTACAACCTAGTACTATAGCAAATCCAATGAGTACTTTACTGTCTACGCAACTAGATTGGTACTGCAACACCAAACCTGCTATTAATAAAATAGGAGGAAGATAATTTGAAATTTGGGAAGTAAGAATTAGATATTTAAATGCTTTACTTTTGAACATTTCATCTATATAAATAGTACCTTCAAAAATAAACGTTAGTGCGGTTGTGTGTCCCACGCTGGCTCTCTAAAATTACTTTAGCTACAAATATTAAGAAATTTACTAAGTAAAAAAAGACAAAAGAACCCCCGTATAGCGAGTTTTAATAATTTAAATTGATAATGTACTAACAAGCGCGATTTGGCTGAATGTAGAAAAAATAAAAAAGACATGCAGCCGCTATAATTTTTATGTAATTTGCCAATAAATATTTGAGTTTTTTACTGAATTTTGCTGTTAAATCCGCGGAGATTAAAAACAAGGGTAAATACTCTTGCTATCATAGTAAGGGAGATGGCGTAATTTGTCAAGTTAAATAAGCTAAGTTATTAACATGTAATAATTAGGCAGCTATTGCAGATTGAATGTTCAAATGATCACTAACTTTGAGGTTTTGGTTTCATCTATTTGCGGCTGACTAATCATAGTTCGAATGAAATTGGTTGCCATAAAGGTACAACCTAGAATAAAAAAAGCAACGGAAATAAAGGGGATAATAGGAAATTCAAGAGGTAATATAGATGTAATTCCTCCTATTAAAAATGAAACGTTAGATGCAATGTCGAGGCAGATCTTCATTAATTTCTCTTGCCGAGAGGTATCGAGTTGCTTATTAATGCCACACTGCCTAAAATGATCAGTTAATGACCATATATTTAAAGCAAGCGAAAGTGCACTTAGTATAGTGCTGACAATAGTAAAATACAAGCTTAAGGAAGAAATATTTAGGGCTAATGCTGCTATGTACCCACTCAAAGAAGCAATAGATAGTGCAGTAACCAAGCGTTTTGAATAAGTTCTTATTTTCTTTCTGTAAACAAGCTTTTTTTCTTCATAACTCATAAACTTAGTAGTAAATACATTATATCATAGCATTAATTGACTCAAAAATCAATACAGAGTGCCCGGGAGAAGACTTGAACTTCCACAACTTGAAAAGTTACTAGCACCTGAAGCTAGCGCGTCTACCAATTCCGCCACCCGGGCTTTTTGTGATTTACTATGTTAAAATTAAATAATATACTTAAACAATTTTTAGCTCAAAGGTAATGCCAAATCTAGATCAAATATTTTTTGCTCAGAACAATGTTAATATTAATAATGTATATAAAATAGTCAACAACGCTTTGAGCAATAGTGATGGTGGTGAGCTATTTTTAGAGTTTTGCCAATCAGAATCCCTGATTTTTGATGATAATATATTAAAACATATGGATTTAAATATCAGAAGAGGATTTGGTCTCAGGTCTTTTTGTGAAGATAGTACGTCTTTTGTTTGCTCTTCTGAGATTAGCGAAAAAGAAATTAGTAAAGCTGCTTCTATGGTAAAAAGTTCAGCATCTTTAAGCAAAACAAATTCAGTAAACTTAAATGAGGAGGCAAAAAGCCTGTATTCAAAGATTAATCCCATAAATGAAATGGATCTGAGCTCAAAAATTAAACTACTCAATGAGATTAATGAGTATGTAAGGTCGAAGAATAACTGCGTGAAGCAGGTAAAAATAACTCTAAATGGAGAATGGCAAGTTGTACAAATAATAAAAGATGATCACAGGTTAAGCGATATCAGGCCTTTGGTACGTTTTAATGTACTAGTCATCGTAGAGAAAAATGGCCGAGCAGAGAGAGGTTCTGCAGGGCACGGTGGAAGAGACTCTTATAGTAAATTTGTTTCTGAGAAGAAGTGGAAAAAAGTTGCAAACCAAGCGTTAGAACAAGCGCTAGTAAATCTTGAGGCAATTCCAGCTCCGGCTGGAGAGATGACAGTTGTTTTAGGTTCAGGTTGGCCAGGAATATTATTGCATGAAGCTGTAGGTCATGGACTTGAAGGTGATTTTAACCGTAAAGGAATCTCGGCATTTTCAAATTCTATGGGTAAACAAGTGGCAGCCAGTAACATTACTGTAATTGATGATGGAACTCTACCTAATTTGCGTGGTTCTATTAGCATAGACGATGAGGGTACTTTACCTGGCTATAATGTGCTTATAGAAGATGGAATTCTAAAAGGATATATGCAAGATCATATGAACGCTAAACTTATGGGTGTAAATCCAACTGGTAATGGTAGAAGAGAAAGTTACAAAGAAGTTACTATGCCACGCATGACAAACACCTATATGTTGGCAGGAAAATATGCACCAGAAGAAATAATATCCAGTGTAAAAAGAGGCCTATATGCAGTAAATTTTGGTGGTGGACAAGTTGATATAACATCAGGAAAATTTGTTTTCTCATCTTCAGAAGCTTACCTAATAGAAAATGGTAAAATTACACAGCCAGTGAAAGGAGCAACACTAATTGGTGATGGGCCAACAGTGCTAAAAAAAGTATCAATGATTGGTAATGATCTAAAGTTAGATCCTGGTGTTGGTACGTGCTCAAAAGACGGGCAAAATGTGCCTGTTGGAGTTGGTCAGCCAACACTCAAGGTCGATGCAATAACTGTTGGTGGAACTGAATATGTAGATAAGGGCTAAGCGAACTCAGCTCATGCTGTACAATTGTACAAATATTGTAACCATTATTCAAGTAGCTCATATAGATGCAAAAACTACTTAACAAATCTCTCTGCCTTCCTTGCCATAACGTGTATAACAATCTCACAAAAAATAATATCATAGAATTCAATAGGTGGTCTTTAAAAAATCCTTAAGGAAAGTAAAATCTGTTTAAATAGGCCGATATAGATGGTTTTACGATATAATAAAATTATTATAAACAAGAACTTATAAACTCTAGCAAATGAATTTGTGAGTTTAGTGGTGTTAGGAATACCTGGCTCTTTTATGTGGATTGACATTCTCAATAACCTGCTCTAGAGATAGATTATATAATTTTGACAAGGTTCTTGGCATGTGATATTTTTCTCGAATATAGGTAATGGCATAAATGACTTTATATCTATATCCAGCTCTAGGGGAAGATCTTCAATGTTTACGTCCATCCCTGACAAAGGATATTCTATGTCCATGTGCAGCTTTGGGGGATAGTTCTACTTTGAAGATTTCTTTCACTTTTACTATTGCGACTCCCAATTCCACTGAAATCACTCTTTCCCTTAATTCATATTGATATGGTGACTCCATTTATTCCCTCACTTTCAGCTTTTTCTTGCTTTACCATATCTCTTCCCCTCTTGTCTCTATCTTTATGTATTAAGCTATATAACTCAAAATCTTGATAAAATGCAGAAAAGTTTTTTTAATTTCAGCTCCATCCTCGAAGAGTTAGAAAATAACTTTAAGCAAGTTAGTCAGAATTTTTCTGACGCAAAGGAACAAGTTTTAAATTTAGCTGTCAACTCTGAAAATTTGGCAGGCAAGTTTCTTAATTATCACCCGAATATGTGCATAGTATAAAATTAGCTTGATAGACTTCAAGAGCTTTGCCTATGAAGTCAGTGTGCTTCTTGAAATGCAATATACTTTTATTACTTTAATTATGAAAATCCGTTAAGCCTTCTTGCCAATTACTACAATATTTTCACTTGGAAAAAAGTAGTCAGGTATAGCCATGTTCTTTGGTGCAGGACCGCCAATTACTCGGCCTGATGTGTCATAATATGAACCGTGACAAGGGCAGAACCAACCGTTGCCGTCTTTTGTAGCGTGATCAACTGGTACACATCCAAGATGGGTGCATATTCCAATCATAATTAACCATTCATCTTTTCCTTTGTATACTCTTTTTTCATCTGATTCAGGATCTCTCAAATTTTCTGCATTTATGGCTCTTGCAGCCTCAATCTCTTGTTTTGTGCGCTTGCGGATAAATACTGGCTTACCTTGCCATTTTACCTTTTTTCCTTGTCCTTCTTGAATATCAGATAGATTAACTTCAACCGTAGACATCGCTAAAACCTCAGCAGAAGGATTCATAGACTTAACCAATGGCCAAAGACCGCTTGCAGCTCCTATACCTGCCATGGCACACGTAGTTAATGTGATAAAATCTCTTCTACTCTTATTTTTGGCAAAATCTTTAACAAGAGATGTTTTTTTATTCTTCTCATTCGTCAATGATTTTTTATTTTTAGTTAACTTCTTATCCATCAATCTCTACTTGAACATAGACACATATTTTAATTTAAATATTATAGATTAATCAATAGAAATTTGCACTATTTGTTTAACCTTTGCTATACAGTTAAGAAGAAACAGAGTTGTCAATTTCGGAAATACTATCTTCAGTGGAATCGGGATCCTCAATTTTCGCTACTGACACCACCTTTTCTCTACTCTCTGTTTTAAACAGAGTGACTCCTTGAGTGCTACGTCCTGCAATTCTGATATCATTTACTGAAATACGAATTAACTTTCCTTTATCTGTAATAAGCATGATATTATCACCCTGTTCAACTGGAAAGCTAGCAACAACATTACCGTTTCTGTCGGTAGTCAGGATATTTGTAATACCAACACCACCTCTATTTGTTACCCTATACTCGTACGCAGAAGTTCTTTTACCAAAGCCATTTTCAGTAATAGTTAATATGAACTCCTCATTCATTGCAAGTTTTAAGAACAGTTTGTTATCTATTCCTAAATCATTCAAAGTCTTTTCCAATTTAGAATCAATGAAGTTATTAATTGCAGTCCCCAGTCTTTTTGCAAGTGGAACTTTTAAGTAAAGTTCTTTTGTTTCTGTTGCTACACCTATCCCATTTAATATGGTCATAGATATCACGCTGTCATTCTTTGCAAGTTTGATACCTCTTACGCCATCTGAATTGCGACTTTTAAATTGACGCACATCACTTACAACAAATCTGATGCTTTTTCCAAGTGTTGTTGAAAGTAGAACATGATCAATTTCGCTACATACTTTAACTGATATTAACCTATCCCCTTCGTCGAGCTTTATTGCTATTTTTCCATTGCTTGGAATATAGTGAAAATCTGCTAAGGAGTTACGCCTTATGTTCCCATGAGCAGTAACAAAAACTATATTTTGATTTTCGTCATTCTCACTTGGAAGCGGCATGATGTTAGTTATAGTTTCACCATCGCTAAGCGGGAATATATTAACAAGCGCTCTTCCACGTGCAGTTGGCTCTGCAAGAGGCAGTTTATAAACCTTTAATCTGTAAACTCGACCAGTATTAGAAAAGAATAAAAGGCTAGTATGAGTATTTCCAACAAATAATTTTGTGATTACGTCCTCCTCTTTTAACCCCTGTCCTAGCTTTCCTTTTCCACCACGATGCTGGGTTCTATAGTGAGAGAGCTTCACACGTTTGATGTAACCATTCATAGTTACGGTCACTACCATATCTTCTTGTGGAATTAGATCTTCAGCTTCAATGTCCGTATCTGATTCCTCTATTGAAGTTTTTCGCGGCACAGCAAATCTGTTCTTTATTTCTTGTAGATTGTTTTTTATTTCTTTCATCAACTTCTCTCCTGAGCCAAGAAAAGCGATATATTCTTTTATCAGGTTGATCATTGAACTTAGCTCAGCTTCTAATTTGTCTTTTTCAAGGCCTGTTAAACGTTGCAATTTCATGTCAAGAATAGCTTTCGTTTGCAGCTCAGTTAATCTATACACTCCGTCTTTCAAAAAGCTCATGCTGTCTGAGATTAATCCAATAATTGTGTTTATCTCAGCTGAAGTTTTCCATTCTTTATTTAAAAGTTCTCTACTTGCTTCCGCAGGATCTTTTGCACCACGGATGATTTTTATCACTTCACCTATGCTCAAGACCGCAATGTAGAGCCCTATATATATATGAGCTTTTTCCCTCGTTTTTCTTAGACGAAATTCTGTTCTCCTGATTAATACTTCTTTTCTAAAATCAACAAAAGCAGCTATGATTTCTTTTAATGACATCAAAGCAGGCCTGTTATTGTTGAGGACTAGAGTGTTAACACTAAAACTACTTCTTAGTGGAGTTAGTCCTAATATTTGATTAAGTATAAAACTTGCTTCAGCATTTCTTCTGAGGTCAATTACTACCCTAATACCAGACTTATCAGACTCATCCCTAATTTCTGTTATGCCATCAATTCTTTTTTCTTTTACAAGCTCACCTATCTTCTCAATTAATTTTACTTTATTTACCTGGTAAGGTATTTCATTAATCACTATTGCTTGCCTATCTTGTGGCAGGTCTTCTATGTGAGTCTTGCCTTGCACAACAATTGAGCCACGACCAGTTGCAAATGCTGATCTTATTCCAGACCTTCCAAGAATCATTCCCCCAGTTGGGAAATCCGGCCCTGGCATCACTTCAAGTAACTCATCCAAAGTAACTTCAGGATTATCTATATATAACATACAAGCATCTATTATTTCTCCAAGGTTGTGAGAAGGAATATTGGTTGCCATACCAACTGCAACACCGCTTGCACCATTTACCAATAGATTCGGAAATTCTGCAGGCAGTACAACAGGCTCTGTTTCATTTCCATCATAGTTTGGCCTAAAATCAACTGTATCTTCGTCAATATCATTTAGTAAAAAATGCGACACTCTGTGGAGCCTTGCTTCTGTATATCGCATTGAAGCTGGCGGATCTCCATCTATCGAACCAAAGTTACCTTGCCCATCAATCAGTGGTAAAAGAAGAGAAAAATCTTGAGCCATCCTGACCAAGGAGTCATAGATAGCCATGTCACCATGTGGGTGATATTTTCCCATTACATCCCCGACTATACGAGCTGCTTTTTTATACGGTTTACCGGCATCGAACCCAGCCCTCGACATTGCGTATAATATGCGCCTATGAACAGGTTTAAATCCATCTCGCACATCAGGTATAGCTCGACTTATGATCACACTCATTGCGTAGGAGAGATAAGAATCCTCTAGCTCTTTCACTATTGAAACTGGTACTATGTTGTCTTGCATTTTCTATACTTTGATTGAAATAATTGTAATATTAATATTCAACTAGGCTAATGGGCAATGACAGACTTGAACTGCCGACCTCCTCGGTGTAAACGAGATGCTCTACCAGCTGAGCTAATTGCCCCTCTAGATATAATTCTATAGTTCAATGTTGTTGTTGTAAACAAAAATAGCGATACAAGCAACTCTTATGGAATCGCTGAGTGCGCACTATGGAGTTGTATAAATTTTAGCCTTGCTGCTACCTTGTATAAAGGTATTCTTTCACTTGCATTTTTTGACATGTTCAACAACTTTGAATAACATGCTGTGGCATTTTTAAAATCTGAGAGCTTATCTAGAATAACAGCTAAATTATAGGTATAAAAAATATTGTTTTGATCTAAAGAAATTGCTGCTTTCATATATTCTTTAGCTTTTATGTAATCCCCTTTTTTCATATAGATCAAACCTAAATTTGCTGATAAAGGGGCGCTATTTCTGAGTGTATCATACAATTTCAACATTTCACTCAATGCTAAATTAGGATCATATTGTGAAATTATCGTCAGAAAATTCTTTAATACATAAGGGTTGCTAGGATATTCTTTTAACAGTCTTGTGTAAATCTCTACAGCTTTTTTAAATTCTTTGTTAGCGTAATAGATATTCCCTAGTCCAATTAAAGCACTTTCATGATAAGGAAATTTTGCGATAATCTGATTGAGGAGAGAAGTAGCTGTTTCACTATCTCCTAACTCAAAGGAATCTTTTGCTTTTTTTAAAATAGAGTATATGTCAAAATTCTTGCCAGAATTCTGCGAAATTTTGATATTAAATTTGTCACTTTTTCTCTCGATAACATCAAGATCTTTATATTTTTTATCAGCTTTTATATGCTTGACAACACTATCAAAGACCTTCTGTATCTCCAAATTTTCACTAGCATAGGTAACAGAAGACCTCCATAAAATCACAACGCAAATTAACATGCAGACAAACATAGATCCTAGTGTTGTGGCATTGGCTGCAGCGCGTAACCAGTAAATCTTATTTCTTTGAACTATATGCAACACATTACAAATTCATAAATGCTACATTACTTATCTAATATAATAATAAAGATATTATTAATTGGCAGATACTATTTAGAATGAGTTAAAAGAGCACTTCTACACATTCCATATGGTTGCCAATTACACTCCTCACATGCGTAGTCAAATTTCTCTAAAGACATTTTCTTTCTAATTCTTTTTACTGCTTCATTCCAGGTTAAAATCTCTCCTATTTTCATTCCTAAAATTTCCATATGCCTTCTATCTAGCTCTAAAACTTTAGCTTGTGTGGTACATTTACCTTGTTTAGTCTGGTTTGGGCAAACACTGCAAATAGTGTCAAGATTATCAACTACTTCGATTTTAGTATTAGGATCATTAATTACTTTACTTGCTATCTTTTTGTAATTTTCTACAAAACCCTGAGAATACCCATATCCTTGAAATGCAAGAGTGCACATGAAATGATGAGGACGAAATTTTATCATTTTTTCAAATATTGCAAAGCTGCTACAAGTAGAAAAATTTTTACCAAACCAGGAAGGATAAATGGTAAAACACCTACCATTATTGCTCGTTCCAGACCAAAGTAAACAGAAAGCCAACTAACACCACAAATAAAGATTACAGCTGTACCGGCCAGACAACTTAAAGAATTACACACAAATGATTTATATTTAGAGTTCAGTAATTCATTTACTTTGTTCATTACCATAACAGCAGCTAAACAGCCAATTAAATATCCACCTGTTGGTCCAAGAAAAATGTGATAACCACTAGAAAAATTCGCAAAAACAGGAAATCCTGCTGCACCAAGTGATAGATATGTAAGCACAGAATAGAATGCTGTTCTGCGGTTAAATTTAAGCCCAACAAGTATTAATCCTAAAGTTTGCAATGTGATAGGCACAGGCTGCAATGGTATGCTTATTTGAGCCATCAAGAATAAAAGTAAAACACAAGACAATATTTCAGCCAGTGTTGACCTACTGCTTGATTGTGTTATAAACATATCTTCCCAATAAAAATAACTTACTAAATGTAATATATGTGTATAAGAGGTTTTGCAATTTAAATTTTGCTTATATTGCGCTACAATGAATTATTTATGCACTATTTAAAAATGATGAGTAAACAAGATCTATTATCGTTGATGAAAGAAAGACACAGCGGACGTTCATACGATCCTACAAGAGCAATATTTCAGAAAGAAATGGATATTTTAATAGAAGCTGTAAGGCTAACACCCTCGTGTTTTGGTGATGAACCTTGGCGATATGTGATATGCAACAAACAGAACAATCAAAGCGCATGGAAAAAATTGCTCGGTTGCCTTGATGAATCTAATCAAAAGTGGGCAAAAGATGCACAAATACTAATTATATCTCTAAGCGCTAAGAACTTCCGTAAACAAGGTAAAGGAGAAAATCTTTGGGCTAAACATGATACTGGTGCAGCAAATTATGCACTTATGCTGCAGGCTGCAGCTATGAACTTAATGGCTCATCAAATGGGTGGATTTGATAGAGATAAAATAGTTAAGAGATTCAATATACCTGATGATTTTAATGTAATGTCAGTGATAGCAGTTGGTTACGAAAAAGAGGGTGCTGAAGTCAAAGAAAAACAAAGAAGATCAATAAAAGAAATATTCTTTTATGACGAATGGCCAGCGAGCTGACTTGACCATTCTTCTCTTAATATCTTAAAAATTGAATTATTTGGCAAATAATTTTTTTTCATCCTACCCTCTTCAATTGCTTGCCAGTCTTTCCATGAAAGCTTCTCGTTTCCAAGTTCATAGTCCATACCATCCCATATATCTTCTCGAAAGCCATAAACAGCAAAATGCCAATTATATTCATTAAAAATAGAAGTAAGATCTCGAAAATAGTGCTCTAATCCTTTTGAGCAGCGGTGCCCGCCAAACTCTCCAGCAAGGATCTTATAATCTGGTATATTATACCTCTTTTGGAAAATTTTTACAGGTTCTATATATGATTTTAACTTATCTTTATTCCAATACTCTACTTTTTTTGCATCAAAAGATTGAACATGTCCAGGGTAGGCGAAGTTACCTTGGTTTAATTTTAAGTTTGTATAAGCAAAGGGCTCATATATATGAAATGAATAAAGAACATTTTTATCACTAACTGGTTCAAATTTGTTAAAAGTATTAGAGTCAGCATAACTGCTGCTATCAAGTATTATTGGGGTCTCTGAGTCAACTTGGCGGATACTGTTTACCACGCTGCTATAAAAGCCAAATAGATTCTTCTGAACTTTGCTTTGTTCTACTTTATAAATAGCCGAGTCTGCAGTATTATAAAGCCTTTCTGGATGTGGTTCATTTAAGATATTATATCCAACAATAGCAGGATGATCTTTAAGCTCTTTCGCAAGATCTTGCCAAAATTTTGCTGCTTGTTTTTGAAAAGCTTGATCTGACCATAAACGTAAATCATCTTTATCGTTATTATTTTGCTTCCATCTAGATCCAGGTAAGCTAAGCATCGTTAACACTACTGGTATTTTTTGTTGATGAAAAGCATCTAAAACATCTTTCAGAACTTTCAGGTCTTTGGAAATCAGGCCCGGATAATTGTCTGCATTGCCTAAGAGGAAGTCACGTTGCGTAGTTTCAAATTTGTCAGGAGCAAGACGAATAAAACCAATTTTGTATTCCTTTGCTGCTTTGATTAAGTCACTATCAACTTTTCTATTGAAAACATTTGCTCCCTTTCTGACTCCAGTTTGCCAAAAGAGCATTTTGCTGTTCTCCGGTATTGACTTAGCACTCACATTACAGAAAACTATAGAATACAAAACAGCTGTAATTAGAAGAAAAATTTTCACTTATATAATTTTGCTATAATGGTAAGTAACCTAACAGACAAGATCCCGTTTGTAAAGATGCATGGTACTGGCAATAGTTTTGTTATCATAGACTCACGTTCAGCAAATAATTTAGACTGGAATTATAGACAAATTGCTGATCAAGGCAGTTGTGATCAAGTGATAATTATAACAATGTCTAATGCTGCAAACTGCTTTATGCATATCTACAATGCTGACGGTAGTCGAGCTGAAATGTGTGGAAACGCAGCACGCTGTGTTGGATATTTGATAATGTTAGAAAAAGGTACTGAATATATCACTATTGAGCTGATAAATAATCGTATCTTAGAATGTTTTAAAGTAGGTGATAAATCAATAAGGGTCAATATGGGTAAACCACTGCTTAAATGGAATGAAATTCCTCTTTCTTGTGAATGCGATCCCCTTTATCTACCTATAGAGCTTGAAATGCTGAAAGAGCCAGTTGCAGTAAATATTGGTAACCCTCATATAGTTTTTTTTGTTGATAACATAAGCGAAATACCATTGCAGAATTTAGGACCAAAGCTAGAAAATCACGAATTATTTCCTCAGAAAACAAATGTTAGTATTGCACAAATAGAAAAATCTGGAGAAATAAACTTAAGAGTTTGGGAAAGAGGAACAGGTATTACTGCTTCATGTGGTAGTGCGGCTTGTGCAGCATTTGTTGCATCTATACTTCGTAAGTGTTTGGCTACTAAACAAACTTCAGTACATTTACCAGGAGGTCATTTACTGATTGAGTGGTCAAAAAATATACTGATGACTGGGGATATAGGGTTTTTATGACCTAGGCTAGGCACTGACACTCATTACTTCTAACACCTTTTTACCAATCACAGCAGGGGTTTCTGCAATCGCAATCCCAGCACTGCGCATAACCTCTAACTTTGCACCAGCACTTCCACCGCTGGAAGAGATGATTGCTCCAGCGTGTCCCATACGTCTTCCTGGAGGTGCCGTTTGGCCTGCTACAAAACCAACGATTGGCTTTTTAGTTTTTTCTGTTTTCACAAAATGTGATACATCTTCTTCTTCGTTTCCACCTATTTCACCAATAACTACAATACCATGAGTATCGTCATCTTTTAAAAAGAGCTCCATACAGTCAACAAATGTCATACCATGAACTGGATCCCCCCCAATTCCGATACACGTGGATTGACCAAGACCAACAGCAGTTGTTTGTGCTACCGCTTCATAAGTTAAAGTTCCAGAGCGAGACATAATTCCTATATGTCCACGTTTGTGAATATGTCCTGGCATAATTCCTATTTTGCATTCTTCAGGTGTAATAACCCCTGGACAGTTTGGGCCAATCAATCGACTGTTTGAACCAGCGAGAGCATGCTTTACCTTTACCATGTCAAGTATAGGAATGCCCTCTGTAATACAAATTATCAATTCTATTTTTGCATCTATTGCTTCAAGTATTGCAGCAGCAGCAAATTTAGCAGGTACATATATAACTGTAGCATTTGCACAGGTTTTTTCTTTGGCTTCTGCTACAGTATTAAAAACCGGTAAATTAAGGTGAGTGCTACCACCCTTTCCAGGAGTTACACCTCCCACCATTTTCGTTCCGTAATCAATTGCTTGCTCTGAATGAAATGTGCCTTGTGCACCAGTAAAACCCTGGCATATTAATCTTGTATCTTTGTTTACTAAAACGGACATGCTTTATTTTACCTCTTTTACTATCTTTTGCGCAGCATCACCCAGTTCATCTGCAGCAATAATATTTAATCCTGACTCTTCTAAGATTTTTTTTCCTTCTTCAAAATTAGTACCTGATAATCTAACCACTAGAGGAACTTTAATGCTCATTTCTTTTGCAGCCGCAACAATTCCACTTGCGATAATATCGCAACGCATTATACCACCAAATATGTTAACCAGAATTCCTTTTACGTTGCTATCAGACAATATGATTTTAAATGCTTCAGTTACAGTTTCTTTACTCGCTCCACCACCAACATCCAAAAAGTTAGCAGGCTCTGCTCCATAGTACTTTATTATATCCATTGTTGCCATAGCAAGACCTGCACCGTTCACCATGCAACCAATATTGCCATCCATTTTTATATAACTGAGACCATGCTTTGAAGCTTCTATTTCTTCTTTGACTTCTTCATCGTAATCACGTAGGCTCACGATTTCTGAATGACGGTATAGAGCATTGTCATCAAAATTAATTTTAGCATCAAGTGCAATAAAACCTCCAGCATTCGTTTCAACTAGTGGATTAATTTCTATCTGGCTCGCATCAGTTGTAATAAACGCATCATACATATTTTTTGCAATATTCGTTACCTTTCCTATTTGTTCTGAACTCAGATTAAAGCTATTGCAAAGCTTATTGTTATCAAGACTTGTAAAACCAGTAGCAGGGTCAATATCAAACTTCACAATTTTTGTAGGAGAATTTTTTGCCACTTCTTCGATATCCATTCCACCTTCTGAAGAAAATATAAATACTAGCCTGCTAAGCTTTGGATCGACTACTAGACTCAAATAGTACTCTTTCTTAATGCTTGAGCCTTCTTCAATGTACACTTTTCTTACTTGCTGCCCGCTTGGCCCTGTTTGATGAGTAACTAAAGTCATACCAATCATGTCCTCTACAAACTGTTGAGCTTCTTCAACTGACTTTGCTAGCTTTACGCCACCGGCTTTACCCCTACCACCTGCATGAATTTGAGCTTTAACCACAAACACATCAGATTTTAGTTGATTTATTTGAGTTTCTACTCCTTCTGCAGATGTAGCAACAAAACCCTTTGGTACCGGGACATTAAACTTGTGTAAAATTTCCTTTGCTTGATATTCATGAATATTCATAAGATAACTAATTATTAACCTTAGTAAAAACTACCAACCATAACGCTGTCTTCTGCATTCTTGCTGATACCTCTTTTTCCTTGCTTCAGCTTTTTTTTTAGCTGTTTTCTCTGATTTCTTTTCGTGATATTTTTTTTTCATTTTGAGCCCTCTTCCTTCCTTTTGAATTATTTTTCTCAACACTGGAAGAGCTCTATCTACATCACCATAATGGACTGATACTTCAATCAAACTCTATACCTCCTTCGGTAATCACTTCAAAATCCATTTATAAATTAGAAAATTAACATTGTCAATTATTTTATAAACTTGAGCGATAGAATATGATATGCAGTGATTTATATGAAAAAAGCTTCATTCTGCTGTCAATCATTTACTTGCTGATAAAAATTGCTCTTAGGTTACAGTGCTCTTGTAATTTTTCTAATCTCGGGGCGGAGAGATTTGAACTCCCGACCCTTTGGTCCCAAACCAAATGCGCTACCAGGCTGCGCTACGCCCCGACTTCTTTACTAAGAGTATCGATAGTTCGGAAAAATGCAAGTTTCATTTATTTCTTTTAGGAAAAATATAATGCAGATTTCTTTATATAGAGTGTCAAGTTGCACTAGCCATATTAAAAAATCTAGCTATACCAATTGGTGAAGGTTAATGCAGCAACTACAGCAGTATCAACTCTCAAAATTCTTTTTCCTAGACTCAGTTTCTGACAAAATTTATTGGCAGAATCAAGTTCGCAAGATGAAAAACCACCTTCGGGGCCAACAATAATAGCAACGTTTTTCTTGCCTTTTAGAACTTTATTAGGAGGTTGTCCTTCACCTGTTTCATCACACAAAACAAAATTTTTATTCTGGGAATCGGATAATTCACAAAAATTAATAGGAAGAAAAATCTGTGGTATACTTGTCCTACCGGATTGTTCCGCAGCTTCAATTGCCTGTAATTTCGCTCTACTTAGGTTAATGTTTTTTACTACTGTACGTTCTGTTGAAATAAATTGAATGCAGGTTACTCCCATTTCAGTTGCTTGTCTTACTATGTTGCTTAAGGCGCCGCTTTTTACCAGAGCACAATACAAATATAGATTTTTTTCATGTTGTTGTTGTTTAGTGCGTTCTTTTATTATAATTTTTGTCGATTTACTTGATATATTCACTACTTCTCCTAACCATTCTCCATCCTTTCCATTAAAAAGATAGATGTTATCATGCTTCTTAAGCCGCATTACATTGTAAATATAGTGACTTTGTCGTGGATGAAGCGCCAAACTTACATTTTGTGATAAAGCTTCTTCAACATAAAGCCTAATTTTTTTCATTCAAAACTTTAGTTATTTGCATTCTGTTTGAGTGACTCTTACGGGATTTGAACCCGTGTTACCACCGTGAAAGGGTGGTGTCCTAACCACTAGACGAAAGAGTCGACTTGAATCTAACTGAGTTATATCGATTATACATATAAAGTCAATTCAATTATTTTGAATCACACAGTTAGAGTAGTGATTTTATATCGACAGCCTCCTATTACCCCATGTTCAATGCTTACTGAACCTATCTCAGATTTAGGAGCTTTAGATCCTAATTCTAATTTTTGTTCAACTTTTGTATCTGAATCATAGCCAGAATCGTATCCAGAATCTCTACGCTCAAAATTTTGCCTTATTTCTTTTACGTTAAAGCCAGCCTTGGTCTTGATTTGCTGACTCGCTGGCTTATTAGCACTTTGCTCATTTAGTTTTACTTGCAAATTATTCACTTTATCCTTCACTAATCCATGATAAGTCCCAGAATTATCTTTTATATGTTTTGCTTGTCTTTCTGATCTCTTTTTCGATAAATCTACTTTAGCATAAATAGGCTCTGGTTGCTCTTTATGATTTAAGCTAGTGGGCTTTTTTTGCTCTGAGAAATCATCTACATCTTCATAAATAGGTTCTCCTGATATACTAGAATAACCACTA
>NZ_JBNRJY010000251.1:0-440 GCF_059414725.1 Wolbachia endosymbiont of Tuta absoluta | reverse complement strand
CAAAATAAGCAAAGCTTGTACTATGAGAGCTAAATAGCTGATATTAATACATATATCCTTTTTTTGTAAATAAATATGTACATGTTATACATAGAAATATCCAGACTAAACACAAATATCTGAAAATAACTTAACAAATATTTGTGTCTTGTAATATCTTTAAAACAGATGATCGATCGTTTACCATAACGATAATAATCATGTGAATAGGACGATGATATACTTAAATCGCTTGTACTTTTCTTGGAAGACGTAAACAAAGTCATTTACTGAGATACTTATAGTTCAACCCAACATTTGTTATGGAAAGAGGATGTGGCGGCGCGCATACAAGTCCTAAAACGCGGTATCGAAGTTATTCCGCCGTTCGCTATATATGCAACTACCAAACATGTCCGGTTGAAACAGTTGTTCCCCTGGTCACAACTTCCGACTACGAA
>NZ_JBNRJY010000250.1:0-926 GCF_059414725.1 Wolbachia endosymbiont of Tuta absoluta | reverse complement strand
GAAAACGCGCGAAAAATTTGACACCATACTTAAAGCACACATGTGTGCTTCGACGAGCGAACGGTAGGCGGCCATTAATGTACACATGTGTGCTTTGACGAGCGGGGAGGTTAACCAAGCATAATTTTATTACACTGCTTTAAACATTCGTAGTGTGATGCCGGGTTAGAATAGCTTCACCCCAATTCTACCCATGTCGTAAATGCGACTAAGGGATGAATTCATCCAGGGAATGGGCAGCGGCGTTCCCTGTGAATGCAACATCTTGCGCTGTGGTCGCCAATCCGACTGCCAATCGTGGTGAGTAAGGCAATGGTAGGGGAAGCCCATGTTCAGCTGTTGTGGCTTTTAATTGTAATGGAAAACGCAAGCAGAATACTGTACGGGAACCTAGTTTTAAGATCTATTCTATTTACACATATATTCTTACAAATAAACTTTGATTGATTGATTGTAAGGGGCGTTATTTCCGGTAACGAAAACTATTCAACCATAATCAGTCGAAAACTAAATAACTTTTCTCAGGGAGCGAACTGGGAAATGGTGTAAATTTTTGGGGAACGTAGGATAGGAAGGTAAGATATAATTTTTGGGAAAATATTAGTAGGCTGAAACGAACTGGATGTAGAATCATTGTTGTATTTCGTTTACAGCAAAAATAATAAGTTACAACAAATTAATAGTCAATAGAAAAAATAAACACACAATACAAACGACCTACGAAGATGATCTATCCTTCTGCTTCGGCTTTGGCCTTTCCCCATTTGTAACAACATTAAAGTCGCTTTTTACTTCTTTCCAACATTCTTTCAATTGGTGTTTCCACATAGTAAGATAAGCATCACCATACTTTTTCTCATTTGCTACAAACAATAAAATTGGAGCCTTAAGTATGGTAGCTCCCATATTCACTAAATTTTTTACTG
>NZ_JBNRJY010000249.1:0-4851 GCF_059414725.1 Wolbachia endosymbiont of Tuta absoluta | reverse complement strand
TTATCATTAAATCTGTCATTTTAATTAAAAACATGTTCTGAGTCGTTTAATTCACTAATTATTTAAATTTAATTCAATAAGTGATGGAAGAAAGTTGTGATAGGTTGACATTTCGGGTCTTTTTCATCAAGAAAAATATTATATGATCGATCTTGTAACACAGAAACGCGATGACTGGAAAAAAGTATTATCTGACTCCGATATTGAAGATATTGAGTTGAAAGAGATAAGCGGTGATAAAGGGTGCTCTATATTGAGCAGCGAAAGCTTGATGAAAAATTGGAATCAATTTCTAGAGGCAATAGGTCTTGGACAGCTTCCTGGTATTATAAAAGCTCTCAACATTGGAGACAAAAGATTTGAAATAAGAAATGGAAAAATAAATATAGATGGTAAGGATTTTGTGATTCTTGCGGATAAAATTCAGTTTGATAACAAAGAATATAAAATTCAAGGTGGTAAAGTTACAATTAATGGTCAAGAATTTGAGCTAAATATTGAAAAATCTATATCTCTGTCCTTTGATGAAGAGCACCGAGTGGCAGAGCAGGAGTTGTATAAATATCGTATGGGGCTTTTGTCTGCACTTGTGCCTACGCTGTTTTTAAGTGCAACGCCTTCAATAAGCACTCATAAATATATTAGAGAAAATGATGGTTTACTTAAAACTCTTTCTTTGACAGATAAAATGAAGTCAGGTGTGTATGGAGATTTAAATCTACAAGTTCATACAAAAGTAAAAAGTAAAAATCTAGCAAAGGAATACTCTAATGGCGTTGAAGAGTATGTAGATTTCAAGAAGGAAGAAAAAGATAAATATAGCGATAAAATTTTAACAGAAGGTGAGTTAAAAGAAGAAGTAGAGAATTATCTGTATAGAAATGTTCAAAGCGTAATTGGTGAACCAGCGTTGATTTTAGCTGAGTCAAATAAGCAGATAGATAACCTGAAAGAAATATTGCAATATGGTAGAAACGAAACCTTACCAAAGTTTAGTAAATCGAAGATTTATGATTTCTTAGAGCGAATGTTCGAACCTAAACCGGGCTATAAGTTAGTAACCCAGTCAAAAAAGTTTGCTCTCATAACAGAGCAAGTTGCTAAGCAGTTCAATATTACAAAAGAAAAAGCAGAAAAAATTGTGAAAGAATATTATGATTTCAGTGGCATTGCAGATTATTCTGTATTTCGCGTAATGCATGGAATAATTGAGAATACACTTTCATGCTTAACTGGTCTAAACAGACACGAGCTTGATGAAAAGAGGTGTGCAGATTTGAAAGGCTTAGCTGGAGAAGTTAAAGCGGCGTTAGATAATACTCATGATTTAGAAATATATGTTAAAGATCAAGGTGTTCAAAGCGATAAATTAAAGAAAGAGCTTGTTCAGCAAATGCAATCTGTAATTAATGTTCTAAAGGAAAATAAAGGCTCTGATTTGTTTATAAGGTTAATAAGAAATTGGAACCAAGATAAAAAACTTCACCTCTTGATGTCATCTAAAGAATTAGAACAAATTCCTGAAAAGCTGGTAGCTTTGCTAAGTAGAGGCAATTACTCTGTAGTGAGAGATTATCTTGAATATTATGGAGTAGAAGAAAGTAAAATAGATGACTTATGTGAACTGGGAAAAGAAGCATCTGCTGAAAGAAGAAAGTTTATGAATTCTTTAAGAGGGTTGAGTGATAAAGAACAAGATGAGCTCGCAAGATCTACACCTCTAGGAGGAAATGAGAAAAAACTACTTGAAGATCTTGGTGCAGTGCTTGGAATGACATTAGAAAATGGTAGTAAGTTGTTTTATGATTGGTGGCCCACACCTTCGTATTCTTGTAATGAAAGAGAACATCCATTAATAGCACTACAAGATTTTTGTTACGAAAATAAGCACAAAGTAAAATTAGAAAATTTAAATCGCTCAGGCAATTTATCTGTAGAAGATCTTAAGAGTAAGCTTTCAGACTATATAAGTGGCCAACCATTAGAAGAATTAGAGCTTGTAAGAGAGAAATTGTGCTCGAGTGATAATCAAAGCATATATGAAGATCTAATGAAGCTAGATACATACCATGCTAAGAAACTCAAGAAAGCAAGAACTCAGAAGGATAATCGGTCTATCAGTCATCATAAAAAAGGAATTTTAAAAGACTTAAACCAGGAACAGTTGGCTCAGTTAGCAATTGACTATTTATCAGAAGCTGAGCTAGGAGATTTATATCAAAATCTATTAGAAGAAGAAAATTATTATCATGCTTTGTGCCGCATGGGATTAGTTGGTAATGATGTAAATCCTACCAAGGTACAGGGATACAATGATATCAATTTACAACATGTTGGAATGCTAGTAGACCCAATATCTACTGACTTGAACAAGCCTGCACAACTTATTCAAGCTCCAGGTAGACTTAGATGCCTAAATTCTAATAGGCACTCTACATTCTTTTGCTATTCGAGTGGTGAATTGAGCTTTGACATAAACCTACTCAAAGAAGGAGATTATATTGAGGCTTACAATAAATCAGTAGTAAGATTATCAAATCAACAAGGTTATGGAAACAAGCTTGCAACAGAGATAATAGATTATATTAATCAGGAAATAAAGAACTTGAAAAGAATTGACGATCTGGCTGATAAAAGTATTCAAATTGCCTTAAATTTGTTTATAGAAGTTTATAATACCAATGGGCATGACTTAAATAAAAGTAAGAAGGAATTTATTGGTGTATTAAAACATGCACGAAGAAAGCTTAATAACTATGAAAAAGAGTTAAGGGATAATGAAGAAGATGCCACTCCAAATTTAGATGAACATGAACTACTGTTCTTTCCATACAAAAGAAGTGATACTTTGGGCGTAAAAATAATTAAAATACTATATAAGGCTCTTATCACAGCTAAGTATCTTTTGATCCGTTTCGAGTATTACTTGGAAACAAGGAGTACTTATAATGGTTTTTTAAAGAAAGTTAATGGATTAAAAAGTGATCCTAATGTGGATACTTATGCTCATATTATAGCAGAATATAGCGTTAAAAATGTTAAAGAGATTAATTTGTTAAATCAGAAATTTAATGAAGTTTATCAACAGAAAGAAAAAACACAGGACGAAGCTGACACTAAAAGCTTCAATAATTACTTAGAGCATATTAATGCATGTTTGAAACATCCAGTGCATCTTAAATTGTTTGATAAAATAATATCACCATTGATGAAAGGCGATTATTTACTCAAGTTACTTGATCAGATTTATCCAGGAGAAAACAATCAAAATAAAGTGGAGAATTTGAAAAAATTCAGGAAAAATTTAAAAGACAAATCTTTTCAATTCACAAAAGATGACTTAGGAGACATAAAACAGGTGCAATCTTATTTGCAGAGTATAATTGAAAGAATTGGAATGTATAATAATCATTATTATAGAGTAGAAGAGTACAAAGGTGATATTATTCCTGCTAAGTTATTGGATTATAGGGTTAATAGTAGATTTGACGTTATAGAGGACGAGAAGTTACAAAGTAGGAGAAATCTATACTTAAAGTGGCAAAAAGGTAGAGCTAAAAGTGTTTGTAAAAATGACTTAAATGAGCTAAAGGTTTTGTCACAAAGAGAAAATATAAAATTGGCAAAAGAAGCTGCAGATTATGTTATCTCTCCACTGCTTGGTGACTCTTCTCGTGCAGCAAAAAATAAGCAAAGCTCAGAAGAAGATAAAAAAATTATCAATAGTGTTGTTGATAAAGCAAATGAAGTTAAAAATGATCTTGAGAAAAACGTTAAGCCTTTTACTACTGAAGAAATTATTTCACCAAGCACTGAGTTTATTAATCCTATAGCAAAATTGAAAGACACTTCGAGAGGTTTATAGGAGGTAAGAAAAAGGGTTCTGTCGCATCTATAAATCCTGGTATGTAACATTTGTAGGAAAGTAGAAAAGAAGTGATATGATCATCTAAAAAAAAAGCAAAGATGTTTCGTATTAGTTCAAAATTATTGCCATATTTCAAAGGATTTAGCTTTTCAGCAGAGATAATAATGTTATCTGTATATATGAAATGTAGATTCTCTTTGAGCTATCGAGATTTGGAAGAAATGCTGAGTATAAGGGGAGCAAAAATTGATCATGCTACGTTACAAAGGTGGGTTATCACCACTGATAGATGAAGCGGTAAGGAAAAGGAAGAAGCAGGTTGGCAGTAGCTGGAGAGACCTACGTTAAATTAAACGGCAAATGGGTTTATCTATACAGAGCACTATTGGTAATACTGTAGACTTTCTGTTGTGTGCTCGTAGAGACAAGTCTGCGGCACTTGCGTTCTTTCGTAAAGCCTTTAGAGAGAATAACCTTCCTGAGAAAGTAGTAATTGATAAAAGCGGCAGTAATACTGCTGCTCTTGATGATTTGAATACAGAAATTTCTGAAGATTGTAGAATCATGGTTTTTCAAATAAAATATCTAAATAATATTGTCGAACAAGATCATAGATTTATCAAAAAACGAATAAAGCCAATGCTTGGTTTTAAGAGCTTCCACTCCGCAAAGATTACCATTACCGGCATAGAAAATATTCGTATGATTCAAAAAAGACAAATTATCGGGGCTAATGATAATGTTTCTACTTTTGAGAATTTTGCTATGCTAATTGCTCTATAACTCCCATAATCCCAGTTTAACGATCTTCTTGTACCACAATTTATAGATGCGACAGAACCTCTCAAATACCTCTTCAGGAAAATCTTCAAATTCACAAGATGAATTGCCTTCAAGGTCGTTACTACCAAATAAATTATATTGTACTACCTGCTTAAAACTAAACATACCTATACCCCCTACTAAAATAAACAAGTAATATA
>NZ_JBNRJY010000248.1:0-3285 GCF_059414725.1 Wolbachia endosymbiont of Tuta absoluta | reverse complement strand
TATGACCACAAAATATCTGCAGCAGAAATATCCAATATCACCGACAAATTACTGCCGTTAATCAATGAATGGCGCAGTCGTCCACTGCAATCTGTATATCCAATAGTATTCATGGATGGCATGTTTTTCAAAGTCAAGGAGGACGGGCATTGCGTAAGTAAATGCATGTATAATATATTAGGCATAGATCAAAATGGCAGAAAAGAAGTACTAGGCTTTTATTTAGCCGAAAGTGAAGTTCTGGTTAGGAGTGTTAAATGACCTAAAAGAGAGAGGGGTAGAGGATATTCTGATTGCATGTGTTGATGGTCTAAAAAGTTTTCCTGCGGCTATAAATAGTGTATTTCCCAAAGCAGAAGTACAAATATGTATAGTGCATCAGATAAGAAATTCATTGAAATATGTATCCAGCAAAGATGTGAAAATTTTCATGAATGATTTGAAAAAAATATATCGTGCTTCAAGTAAAGAAATCGCTGAAAATTATTTGCTTGAGCTGGAAGAAAAATGGGGTGAAAAATATCCTTTGGTCATAAAATCGTGGCAAAACAATTGGGAAAATTTGTCTGGTTATTTTAAGTATTCTGGCCCTGTTAGAAGGCTAATTTATACCACCAATCCAATTGAGGGGTTGCATAGATGAATCAGGAAATTCATTAAAACCAAGGGCTCATTTACCAGTACAAATGCCTTGTATAAGTTGGTATATTGTGCTATAAAAAAAGTGGAGCAAAAGTGGATTATGGCTCTCCCTAATTGGGCTTTAACTATGTCTCAACTTGACATCTTCTTTCCCAACAGATTGAAAATTGAGTTGAACTAAAAATGCGGCTTGACACGCTTTTTTGAACATTCCCGATTAAGTCTAAACTATTACAGATAAATTAATCTTTTCTTCATCATTTATTTTAACAGTTACAAGCTTATTTTTACCATCACAAAAAGCACCTCCCGGCTCTAAATTAAAACGCATCTTCATCCCCCTTATTTTTATATCTACAATGTACAGCAACTATCATAATCCCCGACCATAAGCTCTTGCATTTACTCTGAGTAATTGATTTTTATTCACCCCCTCTAGAAAGCTAGATGGATTTTCCATTGTACACTCTGACTGTTTAATAGTCTTACCTGACTCTTTAAAAACACTACTATTTCTTTCGAAATATCCATTTTCTATAGCTGTCAAAACACTTTTTCCCCCTAACAGACAACTCTGCCCTAAACTTGATTTATTCTCTAACTTGTTAAATCTTACTTCATCGACAAGCCTCACCTCTATTTTATTACTATCTTTCTCACTAGGACATAGATGAATACTGATTTCTCCTACTTCGGTAGTAAAAGACATTCTAATGCTATCTCCTGATACGTCTGTGTAATTTCTACTTCCTCCTATATTTTCAACTCTAATTATACTTTTTCCAACTTGAAGTACACCAATGTTTAGATTTAAATCTTTAGCTTTTTGATTATTGAATATCTTTGCAACTTCAATAGTACTATTTTGTGGGTAATCTATACAAAAATATCCATTATCTATTTCTAGTTCAAAGTCATGTTTATCAATTTGCTCATTTTTACTTATAATACTTTCAAGTGCTAACTCCTTCAGCTTTGAAAGGTTTGCTTTTCGCTGACCTAAGGTATCTTTATCTGAACAAATTACGTTTACTACATCTCCATGCTCTTCATCGCTAAATCTGTTTAAAGATGCACCTTCTGATATTATCTGAAATATTTTTTTCTTGTGTAAAAACTCATAAATTCGAGTAGTGTCAGCAGATAAATATAGCTTTGGGAATGTGTCAGCTATACGATCTATCAAGGACATATCAGATTTATATGGAAAAGTGAACATTATTCCTTGTTTCAGTGCTTCGTTTATAACTTTATCAAGTTCTTTTTCGCACTCCTCATAATCTTCTTCGCTACCAGAGTAACCTAAAGTGTCCAGATAATCATGGATCTTATTTATTTTTTGCCAAATACTTTCATACTTTTCTTCTTCTCTTGTATTCGGTTTTACTTTCGCTAAAGAAAAAGAATCTTTTTGACGAATTAAAACAAAAGTATCTTTTTCTTTATGAATTATGGCTTCATCATAGAATAGTTGACTGTAACGCCTACCAAAACTTTCATCATAATCAGGGCAAGGGCTAACATTGTCACTTTCACTATCCGTTTCGTTCCATACTTCAATTGGGAAATCATTATTTTCAAGGTTTTCATCTTCACTTGTTCGGCAATTTTCTGTTTTTCCATATAGCCAGGTTGATTTCTGGTCATCGCTACTTTCATCGTCAGCTTCATTCCATACTCCAATCTCGAAATCAGTATTTTCAAGGTTTTTATCTTCACTTGTTCGATAATTTTCTGCTTCTCTATCTGGTAAGGTTGATTCTTGGTCATTATTATCAATAATATGTTTAATTTTCACTTCAGGTACAAACTGAAGCTTTGCTATTTCTTCTCTTACGTTTTCTTTGTTTATTTCATCTGCAAGAGACACTTCATTACTAATATAGAAATTTTTCTGTTTTAAACTTTCGTTTTCCTTCTGCAGTCTATTGAATTCTGCAAATAGTTCTTTATACTCTGATAAATAAATACAAAATTGATCTCTTACATCATTAAGCTCCTTCTCTTTTTCTAATATCTGATTTTCATAATCACCTTTCAAATCCTCTATACTGTTTATCAGCACTGTACTTTCTTTTCTTACTCTATTTAACTCATCTTCAGTCAAAACCAGTTTTTGCTGTAATTCTTCATTTATTTTGTCTGTTAACTGAATTTCATTCTTTGCCTCTTTTAATTGATTATTTAAGTTCTTAATTATATCACTTTTGTTCTGAGTTTCTAATAATAATATTTCTACTTTCTGTTTTAGCTGTTCGATGTCTTGATCATTTTCAGTTAAATTTCTCGTCCTTCTTTGTAATTCAACTTCAAGCCTTTTAATTTTCCCTTCTAGGGTTTGCATTTCTCTGGTAAGTTCACTTACTTCTTCGTAATACTCTTCTACTCTTTTCTTATAGTGTTTTTGTAACTCTACATTTTTTTTAAGATCAAAATTTTCTTGTTGTAGATTTTCTATTTTACTTTTCAAACTATCTATTGCTTGATTTTCTTCATTGCTAATCTCAAATACCTCTTCAGGAAAATCTTCAAATTCACAAGATGAATTGCCTTCAAGGTCGTTACTACCAAATAAATTATATTGTACTACCTGCTTAAAACTAAACATACCTATACCCCCTACTAAAATAAACAAGTAATATA
>NZ_JBNRJY010000247.1:0-975 GCF_059414725.1 Wolbachia endosymbiont of Tuta absoluta | reverse complement strand
TCCCTGGTTACATCAAAATGATTCTAAGGCATTCACTTAGTAATAGGAAAAGGGACTGCAGTGAAAATTGCGATCACATCTTGAATCATCCTTATGATCCGAAAATCATCATGAATCTTGACGGTGAATTTTGCTCTAGTGTCCCATGAAGCCGTGCTTCGAAAGGCTCGTTACCTTCAGTCCCGATTGATGTATATATGATTATTTAGTTGGCGGTCGTTACAAAACCATGTAAGAGGCCTACCTTTAATAGTAGGTGGTTGAAAACTCTGTAACCAGGGTTCATCGGATCGTTCAACGACTTGATTTCCCACATGAAATAAGATGATAACAAAAAGAGAATGATAATAATGGATTCCCACGAGTGGATCGATCCCAGGCTAAGGTAAGGTTCAGAAGGCGCTTCCACAGAAACTCCGTTCTGAAGCCGCAATGTAATATAAGGCGTTCAATTGCTTGAAGGCAATGTAATAAGTACACTGCAGCACCCTAGGCAAAAGTCATCCTTCATGCATTACGGCCGGGTAGTCATGATTCGGCGTGAACACAACGATAGCGCGTTTTAAAACCTAGTGGCGCCATCTGTTGAGACTATGGTGTACTACAGCCATACATAACGTTTCAGTGCTGGACATGGGCATTGGGCCTCCCCCTATCGGGGGGTATTGCCTTACTCACAATGCTTGGCAAGCAAGTTGGCAAGTGGAGTGCAAGATGCTGCAACCACAGGGAATAATAATAATTGTATAATAATATAATTTTAACACTGCTGTCCATTTCCTGGGTGAAATAATACTTTTTCGCACTTTTATCACACCCACCCACGGTAAGAGTTGAAGTGACGCTATTCTAAGCCAGATCCGCTTGCTGATTTTTTTACTGTTTCCATGAGCAAAAATATTTCTTGAACACTTAAATACTTAGGCAAAGGACGGGAAACCTTTGGATTTCTTAATTCATTATCATTAGCCGGTG
>NZ_JBNRJY010000246.1:0-730 GCF_059414725.1 Wolbachia endosymbiont of Tuta absoluta | reverse complement strand
CTTAGACAGTCCGCTGTTTCATAATTCTGTTCACAAATTCATTAATTTTATTTGGTACAGAATGTTAAAGTAGGAAAGCGCGCACGTGTATTATTTGAAGCCAATTGAAGCATTTTATTTAATTTTTATTTTATTGCTGCAAAAGAGTTAGATACATTGTTGTTCAAAAAACATCCTTACTCAAGAGATCGATCAGCAAACCGCGAGCCGTCTCGTAACTTGCATCATCGACTGGTAGATGCTTTACCAGCTCATGGGGCTCACCTTGCAGCTTGGCCATCAATTGTGCCATTTTATATGCAGGCTGCAAGTCAGTGCGGTTATGAATCACACTGTCAAACAGATCGATCTGTATTCCGTAAGAAACTTTCTTTGTCTAATTTTGATTCACACGTTGAAATATTTTCAGCAATTTGAATAAATATGAACCTTAACCGCAGACTGACCATAGTATAAAGCTTGGCGGTTTCTTTACAACCCATTGTGTATTGAGATCGATCGAACACCCAGTTAATGCCCAGACGGGAGAGGCTCGTGCCGATAGCTTCCTCGTTTTCCGATAAAAACGTTATAATTTCTTTCATACATCGATCGATCCATGCTTCTGTTTACATGAGTTACTGATTTTAATCATCATTACTTTTGAATTCATTCATACAGACATTTAGGTTTTCATCTCTGCTACAGTTGTTTTTTAAATTATTTGTGGTTACATCAATAACACCCTTAC
>NZ_JBNRJY010000245.1:0-440 GCF_059414725.1 Wolbachia endosymbiont of Tuta absoluta | reverse complement strand
AGTGATAAGGAAGTACTATTAAAAACTGCTGTTAATAATACGCAAGAAGCAAATCCTTATTATTATGAAAATGAGGATAATTCTACTTTCGTTGAATTTGGTTCTATATAAGGCTGAATTTGTCTAATTTTTTCTACACTAGACACAATTTAGTCGTATCTGAACAAATACATAATCTATATAAAGAGGACGTAGGTACCATTTGTCCTTTTAAGGCATTTATGTCAATGATATGCGTAATCCATGATTTTAAACATGATGATCCTCCTAAGTAATACAAAAAAACTCAGAAAAATGTATATAGCTATGATAGAAGTTATCTATACCAATATACTTTAACTAGAGATTATAAATTAATGAAGTTGAAAAGTCTGCAGACGAAGATAGATTTCGAGCTCTAGAATATCTTCACTATCAAAGTAACAAAGCTGTCAAAATTT
>NZ_JBNRJY010000244.1:0-903 GCF_059414725.1 Wolbachia endosymbiont of Tuta absoluta | reverse complement strand
GTACAATTCCAAATTATAATATCGTGCAACTTTACGAGGATCTCGGTACTTCAAACTTACCGTAGCTAATAGTAAACTGTTTTTTACAGTGCGGACGGCAACTACGAAGTGACGATAATGACGAAAGCGATCCTCCACCACGACGGGAAGGTGGTCTGGAAGCCGCCGGCGATCGATCTGTTTCAAAATTTCTGATTTAACTCATAACTTAAAATAATTAAATACGTGTTTCAGCATTTTTGAAATTTTAATCCTTAAAGGTGTCAAAAGGGGGTCAAAAGTTTACTACCAGTTGGGCTACCCGTTTTCCCATAGGAATATGACAATTTCCCGGAATAAATGATACTTATAAACCTTCCTCTCAAGTTACTCTATCGAATAAAAAAAAACCGCATCAAAATCCGTTGGGTGATTCTTAAGATATAAGGAGACACCAAACGAGAAGCGACTTTATTTTATACTATGCAGTGATATCACCGATAGGTCGCCATATTAAGTTCATTCTGAAACGCATTAAGCATACCTGCTCACTCTGGTGACTTCATCCTGTGCTGTATCTATCTGAATGTGATCGCTACCTTTTGAATTATTTATATCGCATTTTCACTGATGTGTTCGCCTATCGGAACCCAGATCTCAAAAGGATGCCGTGATACACGGAAAAGCTCTCTAACTTGTATTAAAGCTAGCAACGGTATGGACATAAATATAGAATAGGAGAAAATTTCGATTGTTTAATGACGGCAATATTATCGTGTGACATATTTTTGTAACGTGTGGGTCATCTTTCAGATCGATCTCCTTACTCTTTATTTCCATGAATTCCCTTTGAAGTTGAATATTGAAAATTAACTGGAGAATTGTGAATTACTTTGTATATGTCATAACAAGCCATGGCGCTCT
>NZ_JBNRJY010000243.1:0-1631 GCF_059414725.1 Wolbachia endosymbiont of Tuta absoluta | reverse complement strand
TATTGGAAAAGGAATCTTTTTACTCATAAGTTCATAACATTAAAAGGAGTTCTGACTGCGATATTAGATTTTACAGAATTGTCAGAAATTTGGGCTAGTTGCATGGGCCGTGATCGATCCTGAAGATTTGATTTTTGACTTGAATACTGCATTAATAAGACTGCCATGTTCAAGTGTTAAAGATGATTGTGAGACTGAAAGAGCTACTGCATAACATTGTAAATGCTGACTTTGATATTGAAATCAAAGGCGTCACATGTAATCCTAAGAGAGTTAAAGAAGGTTACCTTTTTGTTTGTGTGTCAGAAAGGAGTAAAGAACACGTAACATGTCTTCCTAATGGATGTGTACACAACTGTGTAGACGTTGTAATACAAGGGGCCAAGAAAGATGTCATCCCAGTGCTCAGACACTGGGATCCAGAAAATTTAATTGTAAACAAGCATACTAGACAATTGTATAATGAAAACTGGATTCCAGTGTCCGCTACTCGAATGACAAGTACTCCAAGTTTTGCAGTGCTTTACCACTCGGACCCTCAAGGAATATACAGTGAAATAGTCAGCAGGTTTTATCAATTCAAACAACCTAAATATGTTGCTGCTGTAACTGGTACGAATGGTAAAACTTCAGTGGTGGAATTTTGTCGCCAGATTTGGCAAGATAATGTAGCGTCTATAGGAACACTGGGAACATGTGTCAATAATAATAGAAAAGATAATAGCCTTACAACGCCAAGTGCAGATGATCTTTATTCCACATTGCGTGACATAAATAATAAGAACGTAGAACACTTAGCATTAGAAGCTTCAAGCCATGGAATCGATCAATACAGAATCCATGGACTCAGGCTCAATGCTGCAGCTTTTACTAATTTCTCTCAAGATCATTTGGACTATCACAAAAGTATCGATGAGTATTTTGAGGCCAAGAAAAGGTTGTTTGATGAGGTATTGCCAAAAGAAAAAACAGCGATTTTAAATGCAGATATAGGCGAATATGGAGAGTTGCTCAACATAGCTGAAAAGCGTGGCAACAAAGTTATAACCTATGGAAAAAAAAACTCTGACATTACTTTATTAAAGCAGATACCCACTGCCAATGGTCAATACCTGACAATTCAAATCGGTGATGAAATTTATAACGCATTTTTTCCGATTTTTGGGCAATTTCAAGCATATAATTTGTTGTGTGCAATCGGTATAGTTATTTCATCTGGTATGGACTATCAAAGAATGTGTATAGATAAACTCGCTTCTCCATCTGGAAGAATGGAAAAAGTGAACACTTTTGCATTTGTCGATTACGCTCATACTCCAAGTGCACTCAAACAAGCTCTGTTGTCTTTAAAATGGCACTTCAATAAAAAGATAGTTCTAGTGTTCGGTTGTGGCGGGAATCGTGATCAAACAAAACGTGCAGAGATGGGTAAAATAGCACAAATGCTTGCAGGTAAAGTTATAGTCACAGATGACAATCCGCGCGATGAAGATCCGGGGAAAATTCGTCACGATATTTTGTTACATTGCCCTGATGCACTGGAGATAGGAGATAGAAAAAAAGCTATAGAGAAAGGTATAAATATAGCACATGATGAAAATATGATTCTGCTAGTTGCAGGAAAAGGACAT
>NZ_JBNRJY010000242.1:0-1242 GCF_059414725.1 Wolbachia endosymbiont of Tuta absoluta | reverse complement strand
GATATTTGTTTCCAACTCTTTATAATCTACCAATCCGTTAGTTCTGTTTACTATTTTCTGACTCATTTTCAAACCTCCATTTTTTTATATCAATTTATTACTTTTTTTCGATTTGACACACTTTTTTGAACATTACCTTGAAAATATTGGGTGTAAAATTTTGTTCTTACCTCCATACTCGCCAGATTTAAATCCTCACTTTTACCCACAATTTTGAGAGGTCATGATGTGAAGCATAACTATGCTCTCCTTAAGATTTTCATAGCCCCGCCATAGAGTCATAGCCCCTGGTAAATTATCACTTTTTCTATTCATAAATCCACCTAATTTTCCTAACCAAATAATAGCTTGTTTTATGTTTGGAGGTTCTTCTGGCAATATAGCTACTTTATGCTCACGTATGAAAAGGGCCTTCCACTCTTCATTGCTTAAAATTTTAGTACAGGTTTCCATGGGATTTGATAAAGCGACTTTTGTTAAATATAAAATTTTAAATGCAATAATGCTCTTTATAGCAATTAATTTCTGTAGCCTTTCCTTTGTAGTTAAACGAGAGCTTTCTATTTTACATCCTGATTTTAAAACCGTGAAATACTCCTCAATTTTCCATCTTAGCTTATACCAATTTATCCTTTCTATAGCATCTAAAGTGCTATTAACTGGTACATTAGTCAGCAAAGTCCAATCAATAGCTTCCAATCCTTCAGGAGGATTTGTTTCTTTTGCACTTACCACATATACAGGTATTTTATCACTTATTTTATGCACTGTGTCTTTTTATCCATAAATTGAAGAAGATCTGATAGGTATATAGCCTTTCATATACTTAACTTCAATATTAGTTTTCCTTGATCTTTGGTTTCTACCTTTATTAACTTCTAGAGAAATTTTCTTCTTTACTGGCAGTTGAGTGATGCGTGTTTGCAAATCTGTTTTTCCAATTTCAGTACAGATAAATCTTCTATTAGTTCGATTACGGATTACATAAAAACTACCTAATGTCTCAGTGATCCATAAAAATTTGAAGATATCTGCCTCTCTATCACCAAGGGTAACAAGTTATTCATTTGCATTAAGGTTGTTTATGCTTTCTTTGAGAGGTGTTATCCACTTATAACTTTCTTTTTCTTCTATGGAGGTACGGTATTTCCTGTTTGCTTTTTCTTGTGCCGTTTCTTTTTCCCTAATAGAACGTGCCCAACATTGTTGAGAGATAGACCTAAAGGTAATCCGTCTTTGCTG
>NZ_JBNRJY010000241.1:0-502 GCF_059414725.1 Wolbachia endosymbiont of Tuta absoluta | reverse complement strand
TCACCGATGCCTCACACATCGGAAGTTCAGGATAGATCGCATAAATTGAATAAAAATAACCAATTCACAACACCTAAAATAAATATTTGTCTTAGATTGAAAGAAGTACTCCAAGTAGCTCAATAAGAAATTAACGCCAAGCTGGAGGTTCACTCAATGGCAAAGTATGGTCGTATAAATAGTTTGAATTCGCTACAGAACTTAAATGTCGGGAATTCAACATATAAAATTTTTAGTTTGAAACAAGCCCAATCTGAATTAGGTGATCGATCCATAAAAATTTGAAGATATCTGCCTCTCTATCACCAAGGGTAACAAGTTATACATTTGCAGGAAGGTTGTTTATGCTTTCTTTGAGAGCTGTTATCCACTTATAACTTTCTTTTTCTTCTATGGAGGTACGGTATTTCCTGTTTGCTTTTTCTTGTGCCGTTTCTTTTTCCCTAATAGAACGTGCCCAACATTGTTGAGAGATAGACCTAAAGGTAATCCGTCTTTGCTG
>NZ_JBNRJY010000240.1:0-836 GCF_059414725.1 Wolbachia endosymbiont of Tuta absoluta | reverse complement strand
GTAATGGACTTATCAATACACTTCTTGCATAGAAAAAAGGCAAATAGTTAAAAACGATCGATCCTATTTCTATTCAAAATGCAGTAGCGCAATGTGGTGACGTGAGTATTTTGGTGAATAATGCAGGTATTGCTCGTCTTAATCAAAGTCCTGTTGAAGCCAATATAGTGGCAACAACTCAAACTATTTTAGAGACCAATTTATATGGTGTGGTCAATACAACGCAGTATTTTTCTCCCATTTTAGAAAACAAATCTGAAAGTTATATCGTCAATATTCTTTCTGATGTGTCTTGGGAGCCAAGCACACTTTTGGCCAGTTATGCAATTTCTAAAGCTGCAGCTTGGTCATTTACCAATTCAACACGTCAATGGTTATCTAAGTTTAATGTACATGTGATGGGCGTACATGTGGGATTCATTGATACAGACTTAACCCAAACACTCGATATTCCTAAAATTTCTCCATCAACTGTTGCACAACAGGTATTTGAGGGAATTGAAAACAATGCATTTGAAGTACTGGTGGGAGCATCCACGCAAGCACTCAAAAAAGGTTTAACCGCAACATTACCCAGTTATATCAAATATTAGATTTTTAATTCAAAAGTGACGTATACACGAGGACTTAATATGTCAAAAATTGCTGTCGTTTATTATTCAGGTTATGGTCATACTAAAGTGATTGCAGAAACTTTCGCGGCTGAAATTGATGCAACATTGATTGAAATTGATCGATCTTCCATATCTAATATTATGTGCTGTCCTTTTTTATCTTTAAAAACTTTTATGACTTTTCCATTGCTATCATAAATTTTATAGTCATATCGTTCTTTA
>NZ_JBNRJY010000239.1:0-1090 GCF_059414725.1 Wolbachia endosymbiont of Tuta absoluta | reverse complement strand
AATATTGGAGGACAATTAGTACTTCACCATTTGCAGAAACTTAAAAAAAAACCTTTTGGAGTCCTAAGACGTACAAATATTTTGCAATTCTGAAAATGTTGCCATTTCACCAATTCGGACTAAACGCTAAAGAGTGGAACTCACTACCTGCGTCTGTGTTTCCAAACGCATGCAACCCTAATCTATTCAAAGTAAGAGTGAACAGGCTTCTTCTGGGTGAGCTCGCTCCATCTTAGACTCTGTCTCTGTCCTATGACCTAAACTAGAGTCAAGAGCAAACCCATGCTTAATAAAAAAAAAACTTAAAACAAGTCAAAATTGATAACCCTCTATTTTAAAATCGGTTTAAAGTGTAATTTAATAACAAAGTTTTATCACTATTTCACAGTGGTCTGACCCAGTTTAAATAATTGGTATATTATGCAAATTGTTTGATACTTTAATAACTTTTATAGCAGTTACGAATAATATTACGTTATGTTTAGTTGATACAATATACATTTTTATTTAATTCAATATTAAAAAATGTTTCTGAACTTTCATTTTATTTGAACTAATGCAGGATTGACCATAAATGGTTCTATTAATGTGGCGTAGTGATAGCGCCTCTGCCTTGCGACGTAGCATAGATCTAGGTTTGGTTCCCGCCTGGAGAAAATTTCAAATTCCTAAGCTGTCTATGCTGTTATATTCTTGTATTTTTTTAAGGTCTCTACGATTTTAGCCTCGATTTTAAACCTACACCTGACAATTTGGGAGGGAGTAAGAACTCAATCGGAGGTCTACGGTTGTTCAAACAACCAGTCCAATCGCGCCCTTGTTCTAGGAAGAACGGGTCGGACTGAATCTACCCGGTACATGCCGGTAGTTCCTAAAATGGGGTACAAATGAGGTTCCTCCGTTGCTTGAAAAGCTTACTTGAAGAGTGTGATCTACTAGATAATGGATAATGTAATAAAACTAGTAGATATACGTTTAAGAATAAATTTGTATTTCAAATTGCCAGGTAAGGTAAGGTATTTAAATCATTGGTATGGTACCTATGTTTATATCCGTTAATAAGAACATCTATCCGCCGCGCGATTGGGAC
>NZ_JBNRJY010000238.1:0-516 GCF_059414725.1 Wolbachia endosymbiont of Tuta absoluta | reverse complement strand
CCAGCGGAGCAAGCAAGCCATCTTCATGGATCGATCAAAGTTGTCTGGCAATGCTCGCTCAACCGGCGTCTGGTTTCGCTACGTTCCCAGTTACGAATGACGCCCACTGTGATTCAACCCAACACGTCACACCGCTCTACGCGTAGGTAACACGCCGGGGACGCGTCTTGAGATCCATCTTCGGATATAATCGTTGACTTAGAGTAGCATCGCTGTATTTCTACCAGTGGGTGTCGTAAAATGCAACTAATGGATGAATTCAGCGAATGGCCAGCAGCGTTTCACCTTGCGATGGGCTCGCCAATCCGCTTGGCAAACACCATCCGATAGAGGGAGGTTAAATCTACCTGTTGAAGTTGAATCGTCGACTAGCTCTCTGGTCAGTGTTTCACCAGCTGCTGTTGCTTAATTTTTAAGTACTAGCTAATTCTAATCTAGGAAGAAGCTAAATACCTTTCTATCTAATTCAATCAAGATGGACTTCCGCAAAGTAACGCCTGATACAATTACTTACTA
>NZ_JBNRJY010000237.1:0-7241 GCF_059414725.1 Wolbachia endosymbiont of Tuta absoluta | reverse complement strand
TATAGCTATGATAGAAGTTATCTATACCAATATACTTTAACTAGAGATTATAAATTAATGAAGTTGAAAAGTCTGCAGACGAAGATAGATTTCGAGCTCTAGAATATCTTCACTATCAAAGTAACAAAGCTGTCAAAATTTGTCAAGTAATTTTTATCGCAACTGTACAAACATTGCACAGGACAAATTTAAAATGCTGTAAAATGGTGTCTGTTCAGACGCATGTGAAACCAGTGCTTCTTTTCATCCCACTTCCATGCGGCTAAACCCTTTTCATAATCTCCTATCTATCATTTCTTAAACCACTCCCCTGAACGGATACAATTAAATACATTTTTAACATTTTTATAGAAAACTATTAGTATAGATTTGTATGCTGCCCTCATGGCTATTTTAAAATGTTTAATACTCCTTTTCATTATTTCTTGTACACATCTACCTAACAAGCAACATTCTGTTAATATAGACAATTATAAGCACGATTATTCGTTGCAACAATATAATACTCCTTTGAAGAATAACGAACCAGCAATACCAGAAATGATACCTTTACCGGTAGAGTTTCCCGATCTTACAACCAGTAATCAGTTTCTTTCGATTAATGTTGATGAAAAAGTACCAGTAAAGGATTTACTGATTGAAATAGGAAAACTTTCTGACATTAACTTAGACATAGATCCCAAAATATCAGGTAATATTACTTTAAAGCTAAAAGATAAGAACATAAACGAAGTAATTCAGAATATAGCCAACAGCGCCAAATTGCGTTACTCAATGAATAATGGTGTAATTAGAATTGAACAAGATTTGCCATATGCACAAAATTATTACGTAGACTTCATCAATATTCAACACTCTGCTCAAAGCAATTTTGTCGTTAGTGGCAATGTTACAAGCAGCGATGCTGACAGGAATGTTAGAAAGTCTCAATATAGCAGTGACTTATGGAGTTCATTAGAAAAAGGCTTAAATGCAATAATGGATGTTAATGGAGTGGATGATGGTGAATTTCTTTCATCCAACAGAGAAGCTGGTGTCATTATTCTAAATGCTAGAAAAGATATTCACAAAGCTGTTGAAGAATATATTAATAAAGTTAAGAAATTGGCGTCTTCTCAAGTAATGATCGAGGCCAAAATAGTTGAAGTTGTATTAGACGATAAATACCTTTCTGGTATCAACTTAAATGATTTGCATAATGAAACAAAATCTATAACAAATCAAGATAGTTCCATTACTAGCCTGGTAATGAACTCTGATTTAGAAAATTTAGTAAAAACTTTAGACAAGTTTGGCACTTCAACCGTAATTTCAAGCCCTAGAGTACATGCTATAAATAATCAGCAAGCAATGATTTCATTTACTAAAAACCATATCTATTTTACTTCCGATATACAGAAAGATACCGGAAACTCCAATCATGCCTTAATTACCAAGATGAATAGCACTCCAATAGGTGTGGTGTTAATAATCCACCCAAGCATTAACATTGATACTAACGAAATATTTATGGATATACACCCAACCTTATCAAGAATTAACAATTACACTAAAGACCCAAATATAGAATATGTCGCACAACAGAATAAAATGAAATTAAATAGTGACATTCCAATTATTGAAACCAGAGAAATGCACTCTACGTTAAAAATTAAGAGCGGCGAAGTTATGGTAATTGGTGGGCTTATAGAGCATAGAAAAGATAACCAAAACTTATTGCATCAAAAGTCAAAAAAACTGGCTAAGACAGTAGAAACCGTCATCTTCCTGAAAGCAACAATCGTACCAACACTTGGTTTATTAGATATAAAAGATAGGAATTTATATATATATTAAACGTATCCGTTCAGGCAATGGCATCAACTTAAGGAAAGATGTTGGGGTTGCTATTATGATAAGAAGAGAGTATCAGAATGATAATTAAGACAGCTTAATCATAAATCTGTTGCAGTAAATTTAAGTTACTTTAGTCATATATTAAAGTTTTTAAACAGGTCTTAGTTTACTTACTTTATTGTTTTCTTTATTATCAAATATTGCTTTAAATAATATGGAGGAGCACATTGTCAGCAATTGCCGTTATTGATTTTGGTTCACAGTTTACACAGCTTATTGCAAGACAAATCAGGGAAATGGGCGTTTACTGTGAAATATTTCCAAGCAATATCGATTTCGAAACAGTATCAAAATTCAATGGATTTATTTTTTCTGGAGGACCGCAATCTGTAAATGACAATTGCTCTGAAGTAAGTGAAGTAGCACATAAAATTATAAAACTTAACGAAACAATAAACACTCCTATACTTGGAATATGTTATGGACAGCAACTCATTTGTCATTATTTCGGGGCAAAGGTAAGAAAAGAATTCAATCAGGAATTTGGCAAAACTAAAATCAAGATACTAAAAGAATCCCCAATTATAAAGGATACTTGGGACGTTAATTCCGAAGTCGATGTGCTAATGAACCATGCAGACAGTGTCGAAACTATACCGCAAGGATTTACTGCTATTGCCTCAGGTATAATAAATCAAACAATCGCAATAATTGCCAACGAACAGCGGAAGATTTACTGCACTCAGTTCCATCCTGAAGTTAAGCCTACGACAAATGGTAGTAAACTTCTCTCTAATTTCTTAGATATTGCAAATTGTGAGAGAGATTGGACAATGAAGTCATTCATTGAAAAACAGAAGGAAAAAATTCAAAACTTAGTAGGGGAGAAAAAAGTAATTGCTGCAGTAAGTGGGGGGGTTGATTCAAGTGTTGCAGCAGTTCTTACACACAAAGCTATAGGAAAACAATTAAACTGTATTTTTATCGATACTGGGTTATTGCGTAAGAGCCAGACCACTGCTATGTTAAAAGAAATTCCAATAAATTACGTTGATAAATCAAACTTGTTTTTAAGTAGGTTAAAGGGAATAACTGATCCGGAAGAAAAGCGAAAAATTATCGGCAATACTTTTATCGAAGTATTTGAAGAAGAGGCAAAAAAAATAGGTGATGTGGATTTTTTAATGCAAGGCACCATTTACTCTGATGTAGTTGAATCAGGGCACGCTTCAGGAAACACTAGTACAATTAAATCTCATCACAATGTTGGTGGGTTGCCAGAAAAAATGAATCTGAAACTAGTAGAACCTTTACGCTATCTCTTTAAAGATGAAGTAAGGCTGCTTGGCAAAGAAATTGGGCTTTCAGATGAGATAATATTTCAACATCCATTTCCTGGGCCTGGACTTGCAGTGAGGATCATAGGTGAGGTTGATGAAGAAAAGGTACGAATATTGCAAGAAGTAGATGAAATATATATCAACACAATGAAAAATTATGATCTGTATGATAAAATATGGCAGGCTTTTGCTGTACTGTTACCAGTAAAAACTGTGGGAGTTATGGGAGATAATCGTACATACGGATATGTTTGCGCTTTAAGGGCTGTGACTTCATCTGATGGCATGACAGCTGATGCATTTCCATTTGAAAATAAAGATCAACATTCGTTAGTATTTTGGAGGTTTTTGCAAGACGTCAGTAGTATAATTGTTAACAAAGTTTCCGGAGTAAATCGAGTTGTGTATGATTTAACTTCCAAGCCACCAGCAACTATTGAGTGGGAGTAGCAATAATTTCATTCCAGTTTCAGCTACTCGAATCACACCAAAGAGGCTGCTTGCATAACTCAAATTTTAAGGAAAACTATTTAATGTCATTCCAGCGCGTAACGCTGGAATCCAGAAAAAAAGAACCAGTGTCAGCTACTCGGATGACATCGAAATGTTCGTACAGATATTCGTCACACACCGGAATAAAAATTAGACTTTTGCCTTGTGCAAAATAATTTCAAGGCCGCATTGTCTTTATTTTGCTTATAGCTTCCACAAGCACTGCAAACATAAATGAAGAATACAAATATGCTTTTGGTAGTTCTATGTGAAGCCCTTCAAGTGTTAGATATACACCGACGAGTAAAATAAATAGAATGGCAATTACTTTTAAGCTTGGGTTGGATTTTATTACCTGAGCGGTATAATTTGATGAAAATAGCATCGCTAATATGGAAAATGTAAATGCTATGGCAATGATTATCATATTGTGAGTTAATGCTATGGCAGTTAATATTGAATCAACCGAAAAAACTAAGTCTATTAATATAATTTGTAGCACAACTAAAAAAAATTGTGATTTAACATTTGCCTTTGTTTTGTTCTCCTTATGTACAAAAATTTCGCTCCATAACTCTATAGAACTTTTAACAATAAGGAATAACCCTCCTGCAATCATAAGTAAATCCTTTACTGAGATATCTAGCGATACAGCGTGAAATATAGGCTTTTGCATTGATAGTATATATGATGTAAAAAATAGTATTACAAAACGCATCAATAGCGCTAAGCCAAAACCTATAAGGCGGGCTCTTTCTCTCAGCAGATTTGGCACCTTATCTATTGCTAGAGAAATAAAGATTAAATTGTCTATACCAAGTATAGTTTCAAGTAGCGTAATTATCAATAAAGTCCAAGCATCAGCTAGCATTTTCATTCCAAAGTCAGATTTTGTACTTTACAATAGATGTGTAAAAATTAAGTAACTTCGACTAGGTAATTAAAAAATCAGCCTTACCCGGAAAAGAAAGAGGCAAAAGGGCATTTTTATAATAAAAGTACTTTTGTAAGAGAAATAATGAAATTAAAAATCTAACTCTCTTTACGAAAATTTTAAATAGATTGTAAAATAGTTGTACCATGAAAATATATGCCTTCTTTATAGACTAAGATTTTTCTTTAAATTAAGATAGATACACGATAAAAGGAACATATGACAAAAGAATCATTAGCAAAAACTGATATAGTAAAAGTTGAAGATAAGAAAGCAACAAAGGGATTTTTTAAAATATTAGGTGAAGTAGCAGATGCTGTAAGGTCATGGGTTGGCAATATTGGCCCTGATTTAAGTAGTAGTCGCGATGTCGATAGTTTAGTCTTGAAGATGAACGAATGCTTAAACCCAAAGGGGGGTGAAGTCTCAGCACGTAAGAACACCGTATCTCTTGGTAATTTGTACTTGAGTTTATCAGAGGCAGGTCAAATAAAATTTTTACAAACCCTGGCAGAAAAGTTCAATCCGGATAAAACGAAAATAGATGAAGAAATGAAAGTATATAAGAAAAATCAAGATTCTGAGTCGAGCTATAAGTTTGAACAAGACTTAATAAAAGTCCTTGAATCACCACGCTCTAAAATATTGAAGCAGTTTATCTCCTTACCGGAGGGCCTTAAGTTTATTGTTGATATGCGTTCTGATGTACTCAAGCTGAAGAATCAATATAAAAGTCTAAGTCCACTAGAAAACGAATTAAAAAGTATACTTTGTACTTTGGTTGATGTTGATCTACTTGATCTTCATCAAATCACCTGGGATTCACCTGCATCATTGTTGGAAAAACTTATAAAATATGAAGCTGTACATAAAATTTCCTCTTGGGGTGACTTAAAAAACAGACTAGATTCTGATCATCTCTGTTTTGCTTTCTTTCATTACAAAATACCAAATGAACCTTTAATTTTTGTAGAGGTTGCACTGATGAATGAGATTGCAGATAGTATTCAACACGTTTTGGACGAGTCAGTTCCTTCAAGTGACCCAAGCAGTGCAAGTACTGCTATATTCTATTCAATATCAAACACTCAAACTGGTTTATCTGGAATTAGCCTCGGTAACTTTTTAATAAAGAGAGTCGTAGAAAAACTATCGCAAGAATTTAAAAGCGTAAAAGTGTATGCAACTCTTTCTCCAGTTCCTGGATTTACAAAATGGCTAAAAAATCAAGACGTAGCTTTATTAGGTAAGCTTAATATAAAACAATCAGGTACAGAAATTTTAGAAAGCATAAAAACTAACATTGAATGCGAAAAACAGTCCCTACTGAAACTTTGTACACATTATTTGCTAAAGGTTAAAAGCAGTGGTGGGGGTGCTTATGATCCAGTAGCACACTTTCATTTAAGCAATGGTGCATCAATCAAACAAATCAACTGGATGGCTGATACTTCTGAAAAAGGCATTAGTCAGTCAGCCGGAATAATGGTGAATTATCTGTATGAGCTGCCTAAAATAGATAACAATCATGAGAATTATATGATTAATAAAGTGATTTCTCATTCAAAAAAAGTGTCAGCTATGTTAAAGGAATAATAGGAAGTGCGCAAGCATATAGAAAGTGCTAACATTCCCTAATGTTTATGTATATAATATTAAATAGTTTTATGAGGTAAAATGTATGAATAGTAATGAATTAGAAGAATTAAAGAAACTAAAACAAAAGATACAAGATGCAGTAGCACATAAAAAATTGTATGGTGTATTATTTGCAGATTCTAAAGAGATAGAGTTATTCAATAATTGTATTAGCAGTATTAAAAGTAATGGAATAGGCAAAGAGGAATCAAATGAATTGATAACCATTTATAAAGGACTTAATTCAATATTTGATAACATTAGTTCTGACTGGGATGGCAATAAGGGTAGCCTAAATGCTCAAAAAATTATTGTACATTATCAAAACTTAGAGTCTATCTTAAAGATAGTAAACATAATTAAAGAATTGAAGACAATATTGGGCCAAGCATTCGTGATCTTCGACTTTGATGAATCCGGGTTAATCCAGGATATCGAATCACTCCAAAAAAAAATGAAAGAAGTGCTAGAAAACATGCAACAACAAGAACAAAGTGCAGCAAGGAAAAAAGAGTTAGAAGAGAAAGCTAAAGCAGAGTTTAGCAAGTATATAGAAAACGGCACTATTGATGCGATGTCAATCAAAAGGGATAGTAATTCAGATCTTCTTTATACAATAATTAAGCTAAAAGAAGACAATAAAAGCACAGATATTAAAGTAAGCGAATTTTTAAATAGTGATTTTTGTAAAGAAAACAATATTGCCGGTTTTCTTCTTTCAAGTGGAGATCAAAAAGAATTTATCAGTGGTAAAATACATGAGGGGATTAGATATTATCATATAGGTACCACAGTTCAATATGGAATAAAGTTTAACTGGTATGTAGACGGAAAGGAATGTAGCATTACATTAGGTGCTAACAGTGATGATAGTATTAGAATAATAAGTGATAGACCAACTGATGCGGATTTAGAAAAAAATAAAGATGTAAAGATTAAAGTTGGTGATGCTTACCTAAGCCTTGCTGATGCAGTAAAAACGTGTAGACAGCAAGAAGATC
>NZ_JBNRJY010000236.1:0-465 GCF_059414725.1 Wolbachia endosymbiont of Tuta absoluta | reverse complement strand
CTGAACATTTGGATGATTATTTCCGTTCGTTTGAAGCCGGATATATGCGAGTTTTCGTTCGACTGCGCCAAAAAGGGATTCGCTTACATTTACATGGCCAATAATCGTTTCGAAATTCGTATAGGGCGCTATAAATTATGAAGCAGTAGTAGATGGTTGCAAAGGTTTGAAATGGTCTTTTGTTGACATGGTGTCGCAAATTACATAAACAAGCGACTAGAATTTATAAATAAATATCCTGGACAATTTACACAGCGCCATCTAGCTCTTAACTAAGCACAGCTTGTACTTTGGGAACTAAATGGCTGATACTTATAATTTTTTTTGTAAATAAATACCTATTATATTTAGAAAACACCCTATCTGAAAATTTACTTTTACATATTTGGGGATCGATCCTTCTTAGATTCTTGACAACATTGTGCGTCCTGTAACATACCAGAGGGAACGTTATCAGAAAGAGAG
>NZ_JBNRJY010000235.1:0-4120 GCF_059414725.1 Wolbachia endosymbiont of Tuta absoluta | reverse complement strand
TATAGCTATGATAGAAGTTATCTATACCAATATACTTTAACTAGAGATTATAAATTAATGAAGTTGAAAAGTCTGCAGACGAAGATAGATTTCGAGCTCTAGAATATCTTCACTATCAAAGTAACAAAGCTGTCAAAATTTTGTAAAGGCCACAGCACTCCTAGTTGCCGTATTCAGATCGATCGCTATAATATACAACTTCTAAACATGTCCGGTTGGAACAGTCGTTCCCCTGGTCACAACTCCCGACCAGGCGGGTAGCTACCCTTTTCCTCACAGTCGTCACTCGGCCTACTGGCCTCATCATCACTCCTCTTAAACTTATCCAGTAGTCAATTTATGTTGTTTTATTTGGAAGAGGCATATAAATTTTGCCTTTTTTTGCTTTCATAATCTCCTATCTATCATTTCTTAAACCACTCCCCTAAGTTCTCAATTTCTCAAAGAAATCTTTTAACAAAAGAGAACATTTTGTTTCTAATATTCCACCATAAACTTCAGGTATGTGGTTACAGAATTGAAATATTCTAGTGCCGTTTTCAACTCCTCCACCTTTGGGATTGTAAGCCCCGAAGTACAGACGTTTAATTTTTGCAAAAGAGATAGCTTGAGCGCACATCGGGCACGGCTCTAACGTTACGTACATTTCAGCTTCATAAAGCGTGGAAGTTGAAAATGCTTGTCTAATTGTTAACATTTCTGCATGTGCAGTTGGATCATTAGATATATTGTGTGCAGAGGAGATGATATTGTTTCCATTAACTATTACAGCGCCTATTGGCACTTCGCCATCTTTCTGAGCAAGTTTTGCTTGCTCTATGGCAAGTTCCATGTATTGGTACTTAAACATTAGGTGCTTGGGTAAATATAATTTTCTTTTCTTGGCTTTTCTATTTTTTCTAGGTTATAGAATTCACTAAGGACTATTGTCCTTTTTACAAGGCTATCTATTTCTCGCTTTAAATATTTTTTTATTTCTTCTACCGATTTTAGTTCGTTTATAGCTACAACTACTTCTTCCATTATATCCTCTATAATTTGATCCTCCTCTAATTTATATATTATTTGTTCTACATGCCTATTCAATTCCTCGAAGGTCGCAGATCCATATGTAATGCTATCTTTACTATTTCTTAGTAACATTTTTACCTCTCTATTAGAATAGAGTTTATTAAGTTCTATTAAACTCTATTGTCAATAGTTGCCTTAATAAATGATGTAAAGAGAGGATGAGGAGAAAATGGTCTTGATTGAAATTCTGGATGAAATTGCACACCAATAAACCATGAGTGATTTTTTAGCTCCACTGCCTCTATGCATGTTTTATCTTCTGATATACCACTGCATATCATTCCATTCTCTTCTAAGTTATTTTTATAATCTAAATTAACTATATATCTGTGTCTGTGTCTTTCTGAAATAGTGACACTACTATACACATTTGCCATTTTTGAATTTGGATTTACATTACACTTGTATGTTCCAAGTCTCATGGTTCCACCAAGATCAACGTTCTTACCATCAGCGAGCTTGATGATTGGGTGTTTGCAAGTATAAAATTCTTCAGAGTGTACATCTTCAAGCTTAATAACGTTACGAGCAAATTCAATCACTGCAAGCTGCATACCAAGACATATTCCTAAAAAAGGAATGTTATTTACACGGGCATAGTTTATTGCTAATATTTTACCTTCTATTCCATTATCACCAAATCCTCCTGGAACAAGGACTGAATTAGAGCTTTGTAATTTTTCTCTGATAAACTTTGCATCTATAGATTTTCCATTCTCTTCTCTTGAGTTGACCCAATTTATCTTCACTCTAGCTTTATTACTAATTGCACCATGGTTTAATGCTTCAATCAGTGATTTATATGCGTCAGGAAATTCAGTATATTTTCCTACTATGGAAACGATAACTTCTTGTGTTGGATGTTTCATAGAGTGTACTATTTGGTCCCATTCAGGTAAGCTTGGTTTTGGCTTACTTAAGTGAAAGTGATCCAAAATTTGTGTCCCGAGCCCACATTGATTATACAAGGACGGTAACTCGTATATATGGTTTACATCAGGAGCAGGTATTACGTTAGATAAAGAAACATTGCAAAGATTGGCTATCTTTTCTTTTTGATTATCGGAAATTTCTTTTTCACTGCGACATAATATAATATCTGGTTGTAACCCCGCAGAGTTTAACTCTCGAACTGAATGCTGTGTCGGTTTTGTCTTTAATTCTTGTGCTGCAGTGAGATATGGTATTAAAGTTAAGTGAATAAGGATAACTTTTTGCTTTCCTAGTTTATAATTAACTTGGCGTATAGCTTCCAAAAACGGTTGGCTTTCAATATCACCTACGGTTCCGCCTATTTCGCATATTACAAAATCTAAATCTTCTGTACCATTAAAAATGAAAGATTTGATTAAATCTGTCACATGAGGAATGATTTGCACAGTTTTGCCTAGATAATCACCACACCTTTCCTTCTTTAATAATTTATTATATACTTTACCAGTTGTTATATTGTCGTCCTTGGTTGCTTTAATTTTAGTAAAACGCTCGTAATGTCCAAGGTCTAAATCAGTTTCAGCACCATCCTCAGTAACAAATACTTCCCCGTGCTGAGCTGGGCTCATTGTTCCAGGATCAATGTTGAGATATGGGTCAAGCTTTCTGATGCGAACATTGAATCCATGAGCTTGAAGAAGTGCTCCCACACTTGAAGCAACTAAACCCTTACCAAGTGATGAAACAACTCCACCTGTAACAAAGATAAACTTGGTTTCTTTCATTAATTTTCAAATGGAACAGAAGTTGATTGGCCTTCTTGCTTCTTTTCTGATATAATCTTCTCTGCAATTGATTTTTTATGTACATCTTTTGAACATAATCCTGATAGTAACAGTGTATTTATAATGAACAGCCCAGCAACTATAGAAGTTATTCTACTGAGTGGATTTTCAGAAGACTTTACCGGAATTATTGAATTCATTCCCTGTTGTGAATTACTAAAGCCACTTAATGAACTACTTCCAGGTGGCTGCAGGAGCACTAAAATTACCAATACAACAACTAATATTATTTGAAGTACACTAAGTACTGTTACTGACATTATGAATAGAGCTAAAAATAAAGATTTTAGGAGCATAAGGATCATAAGTCAAGAATATCTTTACCCGAGTAACTTGACTACTGGAACCCAAGTATGTATTAAACCTTATTTAAATTATGAGCTATCAAATTTTAAAATACAAAGATTATGAACCAAAAATGGATGAAAGTTCTTTTATCGCAGATGGTGTGCGTATCATAGGTAACGTTGAAATAGGAAGGAATGCGAGTATCTGGTTTAATTGTGTGATCAGAGGAGATGTTGGATCAATCAAAATAGGCGATGGAACGAATATTCAAGATGGCACTGTAATTCATGTAGATAGAAACCCAGGTGGTGATACGATTATTGGTAGTATGGTGACGGTAGGACATTTTTGCGTATTACACGCATGCACGGTGCATGATAAAGCATTTATTGGTATGGGCTCTATCATAATGGATCATGCGATTGTGGAGTCTGGAGCTATGGTAGCTGCTGGCTCACTGGTGACACATGGAAAAGTGATAAAAAGTGGTGAAGTATGGGCTGGCAGGCCAGCACAATTCTTCAAAAAAATGTCAGATGAGGAAATAAAACATATTACACAATCTGCACAAAATTATATCATGCTGATGAAAGAATATAAGGCTATATGCTAGGTTGAGAAATCTTCAGCTCTGATGCACATTCTACGTTAACTACTTCAAAAGCTTCTTCAACTATAGAATGCTTATCAATATAAGCTTCTTCAACTCTAGGAATATGCTGATTAATAAAACTACCTCTGACTAGAATATCCTTTATTGGCCAGTTTGTTTCTGTTGGAGTACCTGATAATTTAGCTGCAAATTTTATCGGTGCTGACGTTAGAAAAAGAGATATAGTATTATTTGAATTAAGATAGAAGTTTACATGATCGATCTAGATATGGTGGAATATCTAATCAAAAGGTATGCTAATATTGACGCTAAAGACAATTGTGGTATGACTCCATTACATTTAGCTGCTGACGTTGGGGAATTGGGTATA
>NZ_JBNRJY010000234.1:0-28881 GCF_059414725.1 Wolbachia endosymbiont of Tuta absoluta | reverse complement strand
TATTGCTAATAACCCTCTAGCCTCACACCTAAAAGCAGTAACAGACACTATTAAACTTATTATAGAACTTCCTTAAAGTAAATACTTAACTTAAAATATTATAATATTTTAACTTAAAATAGATTCATGTAAATGCTTTTTCCTCAAGTTAGTATCGTATTATTATATTTATTAAATGCTAAAAAAACATTAATCATCATTTACTTTTGATTCAATATTTAGCAAAACACTTGTGTAAATTCTATAATCTCTGTTTGCATAGTAATTGTATATATATTATTATACAGTTAGTTTTACAGCAAAAAATATGGTGAAGTTACTTGCATTATTGATAATGTTTTACTCAAATATATCAATTGCTTCTGCTCCTACTTCTTGGCAATTTGGATTTCCTGCGCCTGCAACTGAGATAATGGAGGTTGTAGTTAAGTCACATTCGTTTGTGATGAGTGTAATGATTGCAATTATGCTTTTTGTATGGGCCCTGCTTGCTTATGTAGTATTTCGCTTTCGTAAGGGCAAAGTGAAAAATGTCAGTAAAATAACTCATAATATCTTTGTAGAAATTATCTGGTTTGTTATACCAACGATTATTGTTGGGGTATTGGCTTTTAAAAATGCTGAATTAATTAAACTACAGGAGAAAGTGCCAAAAGCTGACATAACACTAAAAGTTATTGGTCATCAATGGTATTGGAGTTACAAGTACCCAGAATATCAAGGTATTTCATTTGACAGCTATATAAAAGGAAAAGAAGACCTTACCGAAAGAGATTTAAAACTATTCTCTGTTGATAATAACGTTATTTTACCTATCAATACTAATATTCGTTTACAAGTGACAGCAGGAGATGTAATACATAGCTGGGGAATACCTGCTTTTGGTATAAAAATTGATGCAATACCAGGTAGGCTGAATGAAGCATGGTTTAACGTTACAAAGCCCGGTATTTATTATGGGCAATGTTATGAACTATGTGGTCAAGGTCATGGATTTATGCCAATTGTTGTTGAAGCAGTGAGTAAAGAAGATTTTAATAAGTGGATTGAAGATAAAAAATTAGTAAGTTAAGTTTGGAGTATAGATATGAGTGATGTACCAAAAGGTATAAGACGTTGGCTGTTTTCTACTAATCACAAAGATATAGGGACACTATACATTATTTTTTCCATATTAGCTGGAATTATTGGTGGATTATTATCGGTAATTATTCGTACTCAGCTAATGCACATTAATATACTTAACAATAATTACCAGCTATATAACGTAATGATTACAGGGCATGCGGTAATAATGGTGTTTTTTATGATAATGCCAGCCTTAATGGGAGGATTTGGTAATTGGTTCGTACCTCTCATGATTGGTGCACCAGATATGGCATTTCCTCGTATGAATAATTTAAGTTTTTGGTTGTTAGTTTCATCTTTTATTTTGCTTATCCTCTCGGTATTTGCTGGCGAAGGTCCTGGAACAGGATGGACTTTATACCCACCTCTATCGCAAATCATGTCTCACCCAAGTGCAGGAGTTGATCTTGCTATACTTGCACTTCATGTTGCTGGTATGTCATCAATTGTTGGGGCGATCAACTTTATAGTTACCATATTCAATATGCGTGCAAAAGGTATGTCACTAACTAAGATACCACTATTTGTTTGGTCTATTTTACTCACGTCATTTATGTTAATTGTTGCCTTACCGGTACTTGCTGGTGCTATAACTATGCTGCTCACTGATCGTAATATAGGTACCTCCTTTTTTGATCCTGCTGGTGGTGGTGATCCTGTGTTATTTCAACATCTGTTTTGGTTTTTTGGTCATCCAGAAGTTTACATAATTATTTTTCCTGCATTTGGTATCATCAGTCAGATTGTGTCAACTTTTTCTCATAGGCCAGTATTTGGTTATATGGGAATGGTTTATGCCATGATAGGAATAGCAACGTTTGGCTTCATGGTTTGGGCTCACCATATGTTTACTGTTGGGCTTAGCGAGGATGCTGCTATATTTTTTAGCACTAGCACAATTTTCATTGGTGTTATAACTGGTGTAAAAGTCTTTAGTTGGATTGCAACTATGTGGGGTGGAGCGATTGAATTGAAGACACCAATGCTGTTTGCATTAGGTTTTATTTTCATGTTTGTTGGAGGTGGTATAACCGGAATAATTCTTTCTCACGGTGGAATAGATAAGCTTTTGCACGATACCTATTATGTCGTTGCTCACTTTCACTATGTCATGTCGCTTGCTGCATTATTTGGAGCTTTCGCCGGTTTTTATTATTGGATAGGCAAAATGTCAGGTAAGCAATATAACGAGTGTTTAGGAAAGATACACTTTTGGCTCACTTTTATTAGCACCAATGTCACTTTCTTACCTCAGCATTTCCTGGGATTAGCCGGCATGCCAAGGCGTATACCTGATTATCCCGACGCGTTTATCCCTTGGAATTATATATCCTCAATTGGCTCATATATGTCCTTTCTTTCAGTTATGTTTTTTGTATTTATAGTTATACATCTCTTTAAGTGGGGCAAAAAAACTGGAGATAATCCTTGGGAAGGTGACACTTTAGAATGGACGGTATCTTCACCACCGCCTTTTCATACTTTTGAAAAACCACCAGTGATAAAATAGAATGTACACAAGTGTTTTGCTAAATGTTGAATCAACAATACTGGATTTTTGGCATTTGCTAAAGCCAAGGATAATGTACCTTGTAGTGTTTACTGCAATTGCTGGAATAGTTGCTGCACCAGGTAGCATTCATCCTTTCCTTGCACTAATATCTCTTATGTGCATTGCTCTTGGTTCAGGATCTGCAGGTGCAATAAATATGTGGTATGACAGAGATATAGACTTGCTTATGGAGAGAACAAAAAACCGCCCTATACCTTCAGGTAGAGTTTCTGCAGAAAGCGCGCTTGAATTTGGCATAACTCTTGGAATATTGTCAGTATTTATCATGGCAATAGCAGTGAACTATGTTTCTGCTGCTTTGCTTGCAATTAGCATATTATTTTATGTTTTTGTGTATACAATTTGGCTCAAAAGGCGTACTCCGCAGAATATTGTTATTGGTGGTGCAGCAGGTGCTTTTCCTCCAATGATTGGCTGGGCGGTTGTAACTGACTCTGTAAGCTGGGAAAGTTGTATTCTATTTTTAATAATTTTTATGTGGACTCCACCACATTTTTGGGCTCTATCCTTAAATAGATCTGAAGATTATACAAAAGCATCGATTCCAATGTTCAATATCGTTTATGGTCCAGAAAAAACGAGGAAATATATATTAATCTATAGCGTGTTACTCGTATTAACTAGCTTACTCCCAGCACTATTTTTGAAAAAGGCTCTATTTTACCTCAGTATGGCAATTATTGAAGGGTGTGTTTTTATTTGGTTTGCTGCATCCGTTATAAGGCTTAAGAGTCATAGCTCGCAGAAAAAAATGTTTTCTTATTCGATTTCTTATCTATTTTCTCTGTTTGCCAGCGTTATTTACTGCTCTATTGATTTGTTTTAACCATGAAAGAACATAAAAACTATCTTTTACTTTCTCTTCTAATAATGCTCGTTGTAGCACTTTTTTTTATTTCCATAATAAAATTTAAAGGTGCGGCTTAAATTGCCTCTATATCTATAAAAATTGTGATTTTATAGAAGCAACGATATACTTTATTAATTCACTACAGTTAAAGATGAAGAAAAAGGAAGTGACAATATACACAGATGGAGCATGCTCTGGTAACCCAGGGACAGGAGGGTGGGCAGCAATCATATTATTTCAAAATCATAGAAAGAACATCTGTGGTAGAGAAGAAAATACTACAAATAATAAAATGGAGTTAACAGCAGTGATCAATGGACTGAAGGTATTAAAATTTCCTTGTAATATCAGTTTGTATACGGATAGCCTCTATATTAAATACGGTATAACAGAATGGATAAATAAGTGGAAAATGAACGGCTGGAAGACAAGTAATAAGAAGTCAGTAAAAAATATAGAATTATGGAAAGAATTAGATAATGCTGCTTTGCAACACGAAATTAATTGGAATTGGGTGAAAGCGCATAATGGTGACAAATACAATGAGGAAGCTGATATTCTAGCAAGAAAAGCAATAATCAATGCTTAAAAAAATTACTATATCATTTTCTATAATTTTATTATTTATATCCTGCTTCTTTATCTTTTTTAAAGGTGAGGGACCTCTAGAAATCAATATTAGTTATATTAATTTTTATATAAAGAAAAAAATATTAAAGATATTTACCAATTCGGATGTCAGCATGGAGAGTACTTCGGTTATTTGGCATCAAGATGGCAAGCTAGTCATTACAGATTTAAAAATAACAAATCCTGATTTTACAATAGAAGTTCCTGAGCTTTTCGTACACTTTAAGTTAAGTTCCAAAAAGTTCTCTCAGGTTTTAGCTGATAATGTACACATATATATCAAGAGGGAGGAGAGCAAAGAGATAACATCTGTAATGACAGAGAAGATGAGTAGTACAAAAAATCTGCTAAAGACAATAAGAAAATTTTTTTTCTACTTCAATGCAGACTCAAGGATTAAAATTACTAACATTGCTATCAATAAAAGCATGGAAGGTGAATTTTTTATTGATAAAGTATATGTAGGGAAGGGGGAAGATTTCAATGTTTTGGATATTCGTGTCCATACAAAAGAAGGTAAAGGGTTTCTAGATGATTTATCCATTACGATAAAAAACCGTAATAATTTACTAAATTTCTATGGAACATTCTATAACCTAAAGTTGGGGCTATTTAACGAATTTTCCACACTAGTTAAAAGTTACAATTTGGACAAAGAAATAGGATTCAAAGGAAACTTTTCAATTAGAATTAATGGAAAGGATGAAGTTGTGGACGGAAACATATACGTGTTAAATACAGAGAGTCACTCAGGTAAAAACTTAGCCTTGACTAATGTAAATGTAAATTTGACATATAGTGATGAAATCATTAGCATAAAAAACTTTCATTTTAAGTTAAATGATACTTACCTTTCTTTGATTGGTAAAATGAACTTTGGCACAAATCATGCTTTGCTTAGAGTTAATATTAGTAAACTTGTTGCAAAAGATTTATGTACTTATGTACCAGATGGTCTAGTGAACAATGAATTTAGAAAGTGGTATTGTAATAATATTGATGGGAATATTATAAATACAATTATAAGTTTTAACGGTAAAATCGATAGTTTAATAAATGATGATCTGTCAGGTATTGTAATTGTTGCTGATATAGAAAATGGCAGCGTTCAATTTGATGAGGATTTTGAACGAGTAGAGAACTTGAACGGTGAGTTAACCCTCAAGGATAACAATCTCAAAATTATTGTAAATAGCGCTAAGTTCCAGAATTTCAATATTGATGGTGGCGAAATTGAGATGCAATCTCTTAATAAAGAGGATTCTGTTCTCACAATTAATGGTCAGGCTGTAAGTGATGCTTATGGGTTATATGAACCTATAAAATTTAAGCTGGATGATATGATGAAGATTACAAGGGACAGTATAGGTGGAATAGCAAAATCTGTATTCAGTTTTCACATTTTTAATTTAAATGCTGATGATAAAAAAGTAGATTTTTTAGCCAAATTTCATTCTGAAATTGATAATTTTGTCGCGTATAATGGCAGTCTTGGTAAATATGAGATTAAGCTTGATTTCGGCGGAGATTTTATTGATTTAAATGGCAGTGGTATGGTAAATAATACACAGCTGCTATTTGACCTCAAAAGTAGCAATAAAAATGAAAATTTTGCCTGGAGTTTGACTGGAGATTTGCCTGCTCAAATACTTAATTTCGGTGATGGCTATATCAATGCAAATATAGAGTCAGTAATGTATCAAGACAAAACAGGGTATATTAATGGTAATATAGATTTATCAGAGCTCGAGTTGCGTTCAAGCTACTTAGGGTGGAAAAACCATTTTGAAGATCACAATGAAGTTTTATTTTCTACAAGGCTAAAAGGAGTAGGTAAGTTACTAATAGATAAACTAGATGTTGTAGGAAATGATCTAGACATAAAATTTAGCGGAAGAGTAGAAAATGGAAATCTATATTTAAATTCTAGCAACTTTAAATTACCTGATAATAATTTTAGTATAGAAATTGAATCAGGTAAGGAGAAAAATGCCATAACTATTCACGGTGAGAAAATCAACTTAAGTGATGTGTTAGGTTTACTTGGCAAAGATAGTAATCGATTAAATAACAAAATAGAAGTTACTATGAATGTTGATAATATAATTATGAAAGAAGGAATTATCATAAAAGATGCTAAGCTAAATGTAACTTGTGCTAAAGGTGATTGTAGTGGAAGTCAATTCACAGGACAGTTTTTAGAAGATAACAGTAATATACTAGTAGAACATAGTGAAATAGGGCTTGAAATATATTCGGATAATTCAGGTATGCTTTTGCGTTCTTTAGGTATTGATAAATCAGTTAAAAATGGCAAATTATCTCTTTATCTATCTTCTAAGAGAGAAAATGGAGAACATTATGGTATGTTATCTATCAGCAATTTCTATATCAAAGATGCTCCACTGCTTACCACTTTATTATCAATGTCTTCACTGCCTGGTATTGTAAATGCTATAAAGAACGAAGGTGTACATTTTTATAAGTGTAATGCACCTTTTTCATATAAAGATGGCACTGTTGAAATTGAAGAATCTTGGCTTGAAGGAGCGGAACTAGGCATTAGCACTAGTGGTACGCTCGATATTAAGGGTTATAAATTCCAGGTTGAAGGACAAGTAATACCGGCATACTCAATTAACAAATCTTTGTTGAAAATCCCTATAATCGGAAAACTTCTGACTGGTGGAAAGAGTAGGGGGATTATTTCAATAGACTACAAAGCAAATGGTGATGATAAAAACAACAACGTATCTGTTAATCCTATCTCTTCGCTAACCCCAAGCTTACTTAAGAGGTTATTAGGAGTATTTGATCGTATTATGACAAAAAGTAATAAAAGCATTTTAAAAGGTAGTTTGAAGAAGAAATTTAGCTCAATATGACCAGAAGAAAAGTTGTTTATTGATGTTTAGTTAGATGGTAAACGTTAGATACAACAAACAGAGGAAGTTAGATAAAATAATTAAGGGAACAAGAATATAAAGGTTTAACTTGAAGTAACCGGATAAAATCTGAGTCACACTTCCAAGTGCTGGTACCCACGAAAGCAATGCAACTGCACAAATCAGTAGGTGCCTTACAATTTTTGGTGTTTTGTCTTCATTCTCTAATTTGTGATGTGATCGATCTCAGTTTAATAAAAGAAAGTCAATATGAAAGCAGGAAATTTCACTAAAGAGCAAGTGATTGGGTTCTACAGAAAAATGCTTCTAATACGCAGATTTGAGGAAAAAGCAGGACAATTATACGGAATGGGATTAATAGGCGGATTCTGTCACTTATCAATAGGGCAAGAAGCAGTTGCAGTTGGGACTCAAGCTGCATCAAAACCTGGTGATGCTTTTATCACAAGCTATAGAGACCATGGCTTAATGCTTGCATGTAATTCTGATCCAAATGTTGTGATGGCAGAACTAAACGGCAAAGAAACAGGGTGTTCAAAAGGTAAAGGTGGCTCCATGCACATATTTGATGTTGAAAAAAATTTCTTTGGTGGACATGGAATAGTAGGTGCACAAGTCCCAATTGGTACAGGAATAGCATTTGCTAATAAATACAAGAAAAAAGATAACGTTGTATTCACATATTTTGGTGACGGTGCTGCAAATCAAGGACAAGTATATGAATCATTTAATATGGCATCTTTGTGGAAGTTACCTGTGGTTTATATCATAGAAAATAACGAATACGCAATGGGAACTTCTGTGCAAAGATCAACTTTAGTAACTGAACTATATAAAAGAGGAGAGAGTTTTGGTATTCCTGGAAAACAAGTTGATGGAATGGATTTTTTCTCTGTCTATGAGGTAACAAGTGAAATAGCTGAGCACGTACGTGGGGGAAAAGGACCTCTCTTGCTTGAAATGAAGACATATAGATATCGTGGCCATTCGATGTCAGATCCTGCTACTTATCGCTCAAAAGAAGAAGTTGAAGATATGAAGCAAAATCATGATCCTATAAGCACCCTAAAGCAGTATATAACAGACAATAAAATCGCTTCTGATGAAGAATGCAAAGCTATTGATAAGGAAATACGAGATTTAGTAAAAAAGTCAGAAGATTTTGCTAAAAATAGTAAAGAGCCAGGCATTGATGAACTATATACTGATGTTTATAAATTTGTTAGCTAATCAGTTGCCATCAAAATTATGTTTTGGCCTACTATAGATATTTTTTGGCAGCACTTAACTTTATTATATAACAGCCTAGTCAATAGAAACTGTAGTAACTCTTATATTATTGATATACACCGCTCTTGGATCATAGGTTAAATGAGTTTTATTTGACTTTTTGTGCTAGTTTGCAGAATATAAAGTTATTAATTGAATAAAATACATGACAAAAGAAAACTGGGAGACAGTAATTGGACTTGAGGTACACGCTCAGGTTTCTTCTAAGACAAAGCTATTTTCTAGTTCACTAACGGAATTTGGCACTGAGCACAATACTCAAGTTTCTCTAGTTGATGCAGCAATGCCAGGTACACTACCAGTATTAAATTATAGCTGCATAGAGCAAGCAATATGCACCGGACTTGCAATTTCTGCAGAAATTAATAAATGCTCTTACTTTGACCGGAAAAATTATTTTTATCCCGATTTACCACAAGGTTATCAAATAACCCAGTTCTTTGAGCCAATAGTTAAAAATGGCAAAGTTTTTATCAAAAATAATGAAAAAGAAATAAGAATCGCAAGAATTCACTTAGAGCAAGATGCAGGAAAGAGTATTCATGAAGAAAGCAAAACTTACATAGATTTAAATCGTGCAGGTGTTGCTTTAATGGAAATTGTTTCAGAGCCAGATCTTCGTTCATCTGCAGAAGCTGCAGAATTCATGAAAAAATTGAGGCAGATTTTGCGTTACATCGGTTCATGTGATGGTGATATGGAAAAGGGGTCACTTCGCTGTGATGCAAATGTTTCTGTTCGCCCAAAGGGCAGTAGCACATTTGGCACTCGTTGTGAAATAAAAAACTTAAATTCAATACGTTATATTGTACAAGCTATAGATTATGAAGCACAAAGGCAGATCAAAATTTTGGAAAGCGGAGGAGAAATAAGTCAAGATACCTTATTGTTTGATGTCACTTTAGGAAAAACAAAAGTGATGAGAAGCAAAGAAGATTCAAGTGACTATAGATATTTCCCTGAACCTGATTTGCTACCTGTTGAAATAAGCCAAGACAAAATTGATTCTATTAAATCATCTTTACCCGAGTTGCCAGATCAAAAAAAACTTCGATACATAGAGGAATTAGGTATCAATGAATATGATGCAGACGTTATCACTTCTGATAAAGAAATTGCCGATTATTTTGAAAAATTAGCAAAAAAGCATGATTCAAAGATTGCAGTTACCTGGTTAACCGTCGAGCTTTTCGGTCGTTTAAACAAAGCAAATATTGATATTGTTAGCTCCCCAATTAAAGCAAATGCTTTGTCAGAACTCTTAGATTTTATCGTCGATGGAACGATCTCTGCTAAACTTGGCAAACAAGTTTTTGATATTATGTTTGAAACTGGCAAACCTGCGTCTTTGATTATAGAAGAACAGGACCTCAAGCAAATAACCGATAGAGATCAAATATCGGAAATTATCGACACAATCGTCAATAACAACCAAGATAAAGTTCAAGAATATAAAAGCGGTAAAACAAGATTATACGGATTCTTTGTTGGCGAAGTTATGAAATCCACTAAGGGAAAAGCCAGCCCTGATGTGGTGAATTCAATTTTGAGTGAGAGATTAAGTAATTAGTCACATTTTTTTATTTACATAACAGCACATCTCGTAGATATTCCAAGGTCTTTGTTACGATATCTGTATATCATGACATATAACTTTTTTACCATTTGTTGGTACTGTTTTTAAAATTATGTGAGGTTGAGGATGCCTGAAACTTATCCTGCTTGGGGAAGAAAGCGGTCTCTTCATGGTGATATCTACCAACTAAAGTGGGTAATGCTGCTTCTCAAACGTGCAGTAGATGTTGGATATTCTTTCCGTTTAGCTACAGAAATGGAATCAGCTACGGGTTTTGATGATATTGTTTTTCAGGATAGGAAAAATGAAAAAATAGTACATAGGTTTATACAAAACAAACACAAGCAAAATGAATGCGAAAAAATCGGTATAGGTAAATTGCTTTCAAAAAATAAAAGTGGTGAATTTAGCGTTCCAAAATATTTTGTTTCCTATCTAAAGATTAAAATTAATCCAGATTTTGCAGATGGTGACCTAAAGGACTTTACTATCTGTACTAATATCGGTTTCGATCTAGCTCAAAGTACAACACAAAATACAATAAAAAAGTTGAAAGCAAAAACTTCGGGACCAAACAAAGGAATAGAAATTGCAGTTGAAGTAATAAGCACTAGTGATATTTTTTTTAAATACGGCGGTACGAGATACAAGTTCTCTTGTACTCACGATAACATGATTTCAATAGTGCAACCGGCATTTAAGAGTGCTGTAAAAGAAGCAATAGAAGAATTGGAAAAGGAGATAAAAGAACTTCAAGGTAAATCAGATCAAAACTCAAAAAGAAAATTGGAAAGAAATCAGGTATGGCAACGTGAGTTTGAGCGAATGACAAATGAAGGCAAGTTAGAAGAGAATATAAGGGAATTTTTTGATAAATTAGTATTTGCAGTAAATCAACCTAACGAGATAAAACTAGCGGAAATCATTGAGAATGAGTTAGGCAAAGAATTTAATAATATCGATAAAAAGAACGTTTATGGTCGCTTTCTGGTAGAAGTTCTGGATTGGATGAAAGCAAGAGAGGGAAAGTTTCTATCACATGAAGAAATAAATGAGTTTTTTGAAAAAATAAGAGAGGAAATTTTAGGAGCGGTATGGTTTGATGTAAGAGGTCCAGTCAGACTATTTACAGGAAGAGATGAGGAATTGGGAATGCTACATGATTCGCTACAACGCAATCCCAAAGGTGCTGTAATTTCATACATAACGTCTATTAGTGGTCCTGGGGGGATGGGAAAAAGCCAGTTAGCTAGAAAATATGCTTGTAAATATAGAAGATATTATGACGACAATGTTATATGGATAGACGCTGAAAACTTTGAAGCTATGAAAGATTCTTTCTTAAGGTTAGCTAGAAATAGATTAGGTATTTCCCCTAAAGATAAGTATGGAAACGACAAAACGATAGAAACTATTGTTAGAGAAGTATATGCTTTCTTCGCAAGAAGGAGGAGCCTGTTCATTTTCGATAACGTTCAAGAGTACAAAAAGATAAGTAAATTTTTGCCATTTTCTTTATCTCCTGATCTTAACAAGCCTCATATTTTGATTACCTCGCATGATCAGGAACTGGAAAAGGGAATAGACGTTATAAAGCTAGGAGAATTGGAACAAAGAGACGCTATAGAGTTTGTTAAAAAAGGATTTAATATACTAAAAAAAGATAAATCGCAAGATCGGGAGATAGAAAATTTGGTAAGAAGGTTGCAATGCTTTCCTTTAGCTATACAACAAGCAATATCATATATCGAAGATCAGAGAATAATAGAGAAGTTTAAAATTAGTGATTACCTAAAAGAGTATGAAAAGAAAGCTAAGAAGTTGCTTAAGTCTAAAATATTTCAAGGAATTGATAATAACTATACTAAAACAACTTTTACAGCTTGGGAAGTTACGATGGATAAAGTAAGAAGTGATGAACAATATGGACCATTAGCTTCAGAGATTTTAGATGTTTTGGCTTATTTTGCACCTGATAAAATCGCTAGAGAAATATTCTTAAATTCGGTAAGTGATTATAAGAAAAAGCAGTTAAAGCTAGCCATCCGTTTACTTGTGAGATATTCCATGGTGGGCGGTGAACAAAACCAAAGTGTATTAAATATCCACAGTCTAGTACAAAAAGTAACAAGATTAAAATTACAAGAGAACCGACAAGAAGAGGAAGTTCTAAGGAAAGCTTTGGAATTGATAAACAGTGGTGGTTTAGCACAAGGTAGTATGAGCCATATTGCATTTGTATGGGGATACGCAAGTACATACGGTAAGTTGATTGATAACTTTTACTTTAACTCATTTTATGTATATGGAGGAACACTGTTTATAAGGAAAAGCACCCCTTTGCACTTGCTTGCTGAAAGTGGTGATTGTAAAGCAATTAGTGCAATAATAACACATATAGAAAAATATTACCCAGGTGAATTGGTAAAAATTGTTAATGTTAAGGACAATCACGGTCAAACTTTGTTGCATATTGCTGCTAAGAGTGGAAATTTGAATGTAATGAAATGTCTAGTCAATAAAGGTGCTAGCACTAATACTAAAGATAAATATGATAATACTCCATTGCATTCAGCTGCTTATTACGCTGGGGAATTGGATATAGTAAAATACCTGATTATTAAAAATAATAACATTAATGCTAAAGGCGAATATGGCAGGACTCCATTACACATTGCTGCTATAAATGGAGATCTAGATATGGTGGAATATCTAATCAAAAGGTATGCTAATATTGACGCTAAAGACAATTGTGGTATGACTCCATTACATTTAGCTGCTGACGTTGGGGAATTGGGTATAGTGGAACACCTAATTAATGAGGATGCTTATGTTGATGCTAGGGACGAACACTACAGAAGCCCATTATTTTTTGCTGCTGAGAATGGAAAATTAAATGTAGTGAAGTGCCTAATTGAAAAAGGTGCTAATGTTAATGCCAAGAATGAATATGGCGAAACAGCGTTACACCGCGTTGTCTATAAAGCCACTTTCAGTGGAGACTTAAGAATAGTGGAGTTTCTAATCAATAAAGGTGCTAATGTTAATGCTAGAGATAGAAATAGTAGAACTCTATTACACTACTCTGCTTTATCTGGAAGCTGCAATATTGCAGAATGCCTTATTCGAGAAGGTGCTAATATTAATGCTAAGGATAAAGATGGCAACACTGCACTACACTTGGCTGTTATTAGGCAAAAGGTTGATATAACGAGGACGCTACTAAAACACAATGCAAACGTTAACGCTAGAAATAATTTAGGGAATACAGTACTGGACTGTGCAGTTGATAACTGCCAAGAACTTGTGGAGTTGCTTTTAACCCATGATGAAAGTGTTGAAGTAGCTTAAGAGAAAATTATTTATCTGTTTATTTTAACGTCCCAAAAATGTTTAACAAAAGTGTGTCAAACTGAATTTTTAGTTTAACTCAATTTTCAATAGATTTCTTGCATAAACAGGTGTCATCCCAGCTGGAACCCAATATCTGGATTCCAGTGTCACGCGCTGGAATGACATCAACTTTTGAATTCGAGTTATGCAAGAAATCCAACATATTAGGAACGACAATATCAGGTTGAGATGTAGTTCATATGTAAAGGTAACCTCTACTTTTCCTCAGCTTTCTTTCTAGGCTCTGTAAACAAAATTTTAAAGAAGCCATATAGTGTAGCTAGAGACATTTTTAGTCAACTGAGTAATTTTGTTCCTCTAGCCTGAGGTCAAAATAAATTTGAATGGGTTTCCCAGTACGTCAACAAGTGCATGAACTTTAGTCGCAAATCCCCGTCCTCAATTAATTTGACCTGCTAACATTTTGTACACAGAGCCTAGCTCTTTTGCTATTTGCTTGACTTGTTTCTTTACATAGCTTCTAATTTAAATTCTGCTGTCTATTCTCTTTCATTCATAACCTTTTGCAAAACGTTTTTGCTTTCTTCTCTGCTGGTCACTATTGCTTATATAAAGCAAGTACAGTACTGAATGATGTTGCAAGCACTCAGTTCGGCAATATTATCGATTTAAGACGAAGTTAAGATTTCGATTTTTTATTCAAACTCTTCTGAAAGTTTTTATACATATTGAAGACATCTTGATAATTTAGGTGAGTGTAAACTTGAGTAGTTTCAAGGCTTGAGTGGCCAAGCAGCTGTTGTATTGATCGTATGTCAATATCTTCCTGAAGCAAATGAGTAGCAAAACTATGGCGAAATGCATGTGGAGATAAAATTTCTGGTAAGTTTAAAAATCTTCTTATTTTTTGCAAACGATTAGCAACATAAGTTCTTCCCAATTTTTTTCCTCTTACCCCGACAAAAAGATGTCCCGCTTCGTCAAAGTGGGGACAAGCTTTTATATATTTTTGTATACACTTTTTTACTACTGGAAGAATAAATACCTGCCTTTGTTTATCTCCCTTACCTGTTACTATTAAACTTTCATTGCTAATATCACTAACCTTAAGATTCAGTGCTTCAGTGATTCTTAAGCCCGTACCATATAGCAGAACGACAATTGCAATTTCTCTTTTTACCACCCAAGGCTCGCCTAGATCAGGCAATTTCATTTCTTTCAATAGAGTTTCTATGTTAGATATTGAAAGTGCTTTAGGTAGAGTTCTTCTCTGAATTGGCCTTGATAAAGAAAATACCGCTTCATTATTTATTTCATAATTGTTTTTTATATATTTGAAAAAATTTCTGATTACTGACAATGCGCGAGTGTTAGATCTCGCATTTACACCTCTTGCATAACGAGAGGTAAACCAACTTCTCAGTTCAGGTATGCTTAATTTTTCTAAAGAGCCAACATTTACTTCTTCACCAATGTGAGTATTTAGGAAACTTATAAGATCCTTGAGGTCCCTCATGTATGACTCCAAAGTGTTTGGTGAGTAAGACCTGTTGTACTTTAGCCAATCATACCATTTTTCAATGATTGAACCGAGGTCCACAGTTACTTTTTAAAGAAAGCATCGATGCACGCATCCCTAAAGGCTTCATTTATATCAGGATGAGAGTGACAAATTCTGTATATATCCTCTGCTGCTGCACCATATGCCATTGCAACCGCTGCTTCATTGATTAGCGTATCAGCGTATGCTCCTATGATATGTACACCGAGTATTGTATCTGCTTTGCTACAAGTCAGAACTTTCACGAATCCCTCAGCATCGTCAGTGACTTTTGCTCTACCGTTTGCAGCAAATTGACATTTACCAACTTTATACTTTCGACCAGCACTTTTTAGTTCTTCTTCAGTTTTACCGATTGAAGAAACTGCAGGGTGGGTGTAAATGACTGACGGTATGATTTCATAATCAACGTGAGGCAATTGCCTTGCTAGTATCTCTGCAACTGCCACCCCTTCTTCCTCAGCTTTGTGAGCAAGCATTGCTCCACCAATCACATCACCAATAGCAAATATTCCTTTTACGTTGGTTTCATAACTATTGTTGACTTTAATAAAGCCACGACTGTCTTTTTCTATTTTTTCAAGACCCTCAGAGCATGGTTTGCGCCCTGCTGCCACCAATACCTTATCCGCCTCTATAGTGTTTGTTTGATTATCTTTTACAGAGCAAACTTTCACACTCAAAGAGTTACTACTTTGTTTTATTCCCTCAACTTTAGTTCTAAGTAAAAATTTTATTCCTTGTTTTTGTAGACTAGAAAGTAGAGACTTACTTAATTCTCCATCCATTGCTGCAGCGATTCTGTCAAAAAATTCTACTACAGTGACTTCAGACCCTAGCCTCCTCCATACAGAAGACATTTCAAGCCCTATTGCCCCAGCTCCAATTACAACAAGTTTTTTTGGTACTTCAGTTAAAGACAATGCACCAGTTGATGAAATGATATTTTTCTCATCAATATCAATTCCTGGTAGAGAACTAACATCAGAACCAGTTGCAATTACTATATTTTTTGCCTTCAGTACCTTACCTTCAACTGAAACTTCAAGATTGCCTTGATCAAAAGAAGTAATTTTTCCAAGTCCATTGATCTTAGTAATTTTGTAAAGGTTAAACAGATATTCTATGCCTTTTCCAAGCTCCTGAACTCTAGCGTCTTTATAGCCTATCATTTCTCTCAAATCGAGACTTACATCCTTAACTTTTATGCCAAGTTTTGATAGATTATTTTTCGCGCTAGCATACTGATAAGAGGAATGGAGTAATGCTTTTGATGGTATACACCCAACTCGCAAACACGTGCCACCAAAAATGCTATTTTTGTCTATACAAGCAACTTTGAGTCCAAGTTTTGCAGCAGCAATAGCGCATTTGTAACCACCTGGACCACCACCTATAATAATCAAATCATAATCAGTCATAAAAAACAAACCTATTTTCTAAAGAATAAACACCATTTCCTTCAGTCGTTATATACATCTTACCATGGGTAAATACTGGAGCATGAAACACATTACCAGGTATTTTAATTACCCTTCCTGTACTTTCAGATCCAGGAAAAACAAATATTGAACCTTTATTACTTGTTACCCAAAGCGTATGGGCATACATAATTGGAACAAACAATTGCACATTCTCTATAAAATCAGATGTCCAAACTGTTTTTCCACTTTGTATGTCGATGCCAATTACCTTATTATCTTTAGTCACCATGAAAATTCTTCCGCCTTCTTTTTGTTTCTCTGCAGGAATAAGAGGGCTATAATATGACTCAATGTTTGATATACTTTTTACTTGTAGTGGCCTTGACCATAAAATATTTCCTGAGTTTACGTCAATGCTATAAATATAAGAGTTGCTCGTAGCTATTAAGATATTATCGTGTACTCTAGGTGTAGTAGTTACATCTGTAAGCTGTGTGTCTAAAAGATTTGTAGCTAATTTTTGGCTCCATAGTTTTTTACCTTCTTCATTAAAAGCTATTAACTCTCCATTTGAAAATGGTGCCATTATTTTATCATTAGAGACTGCTGGTGAGATGGAATACAAACCTCGAACCTCATTTATACCATTTTGATAATTCCAAATGGAACTGCCATCTTTTATACTAAATGCATGCAGATAGTTATCAATAGTCAACACTACCAACTTATTGTTTATTACTACTGTTTTCCCTCTTACCGGAGCTCTTAATTCTTTTTCCCATTGAATCTCTCCTGTTTTCGCATCTATTGTGTGTAGAATGTTATCCACTATGAAGAAAACGTTTTCTTTGTAGCTCGATAAACTCATATTACCAATTTTTTTCCTACTTGAGAGGTATAATTTCCAATTTATAACTCTTGGGTTATCGATATCAAAGGAATATAAGGTACCGTGCTTGTCTGGTAAAATAACGCTATTTTCTGTAAGTATTGGAGCTACATATCCTTGAGATAATTTTTTATCTACTAAACTTATTCGTTCGCTTGCCATTGTATAGTTACTATACAATAACATTATCATGACAATTATTATTTTCATTATTTAGTGAAAACAAGATTCATTAATATACATACTAGAAACGTAAATCACAACGAAAATGTTCTTAATTGTGGATCAAAAGCATTAACGTAATGTCATACCATTATGTAAAGATTCTCTTACTGTAATAACTTTTATCAAGTATGGACTAAAAGAAATATCTATAGCTCAAACTAATGCTGTCAGTAATACTACTCCAATATGAAACAGGCAGCATTTTCAGGATGAAAGATATTGTTGTGATGTCATTCATTTGAACTACTCATATCAATTTGAAAAATGTATACTATCTTATGCTATAGTACCTAAAAATAAATGCTCAACATACAAAATAACGCTTCACTTTGCAGGCAATGGATATTCTTGGCAGTACTTGCTCTTGCTTGTTCTGGACTGCTGTCAATAATTGTTATTTTTCTACGATTGCCTTTTATTTCTTCTCTCATTCCTTCTGCACAATATATCTTTGATAATGCACTGGTGATACACGTAAATTTGTCAATTTTGGTATGGATGTGCTCTATAATATCTCTGCTCTTCATCATAAACTTAAAAAACACCAATCATTGGTTTAACTTCTCATGGATTCTCTCAATCCTTTCCATGCTGCTAATGTTTATATCTGCATTTGTTCCAAATACTGAAGTTATCAAAAGTAACTATATACCTGTATTACAAAACAAATTATTTTTACTTGGACTCAGTCTTTTCATTACCAGCATATTGATAAATACAGCTCTAGCCTACATATCAAATAAACAAGACTCATATCTTTCAATCGGACAAATTGGCCTGGTCATTATACTTGTGTCATCATTTCTTTGTGTTGTTTTAGCACATAAAAATATGCCTCCAGGTCTATATCACTCAGACAAGAATTTATTTTATGAATATCTCTTTTGGGGAGGCGGACATTTACTGCAGTTTGCCTTTGCTCAAGCAATGTTTTTAGTTTATTTGATCATACTGAATGCTCGCTATATTAGTCTAAATAAAATTACCATTTTACCACTATTTATAAACACAGTTTTGACCGTAGGTGCGCCGTTTATATACTTTATTTATTCGGCGGATAGTGCTGAATTGATACAGTTTTTTACCTGGCATATGAGAATTGCTGGAGCAGTTCTGCCGTGCTTTTTAACAATATTAGTGTATTGCAACATAAAAACTCTGCTCAATGATAAGGGCAATTATCTTCTTCACTCGTTTGTATTGTTCATTTATGGAGGTGTGCTTGGAGTGCTAACTATTGAAGGAAATGTCACTATTCCTGCGCATTATCATGGTTCTGTAGTTGGTATTACTATAGCTTTTATGAATTTTGTCTACTGGCTGTTACCAAAATTGGGCTGTAAAGAAATAAAAAGCTCCATAGTAAGATTACAGATTTATGCATATAGCTTGGGACATTTTCTCCACATTACTGGACTTGTTTGGCTTGGTGGATATGGTGCCTTAAGAAAAGTTGCAGATCTGCCAAGTATTTCATCAATGTTGGCACGTGCTTGTTTTATTACGGGTGGAGCTATATCAGTTATTGGTGGAATGTTATTCGTAATAATTGTGATTTTACATCTTCTTAAAGGCAAGGCTCGTACCAACTAACCCACAGAAACAAAACTAAAAATTTTAGTGTAAAATTACTATATTTACTTTGTACTATGGCTCAAACAACCTGCTTCAAATTTGGAAAGGCAGTGAAATGAAAAAAACTATATCAAGCTACACTGAATTCTTATTTGCTACTCCTTGTGGTTCTTGTGTTCCATTTACTTGAGAGCTAGGTTTCATTATTAAATCACCAGCTAAGAATGCAGATACTGTTGCTATAACAACGATTAACCACATGTCCAATTTATTTGTATGTTCAAGTGTAATATACACTACTAACCCAACAGCAAGACCAGTACTAGCAGTAGCGATATATGTTGCTTTTTCTTTTAGTTGTTTATTTGCTTCATTTTTGGTTTCTAATATTTTCTTTTCTTGCTGTAACTGCTGGATTTGAGTATTTATTTTTTGTTTCAGTTCATTCGACATTTCACTTTTGAGTTCATTTCTTATTTTATCTTTCAATGTAGTTATTGCCTCTTCTGGGCTTTTTTTATCTTTTAATTCCAGCACGTCTTCAAGCAATTCTACTAAGTCTACTTTTGCTGGGTGAGGCACATAGTATGGATTACTTAGAATATCTATAAGCTCTTTTAAGTTATGAAAGTTAAGCATAATAAACCTCAATACTAAAAATTTATTATGTAATACATTAAAAATTATAAGATCAAGAAAAATTTGTATCATAACAAGGCTAAATTAAATGGCAGACATTAAAATTGCTGTATTTGCTCAATTGTGATAACTTAAAGCTTAAAACTGAGAAATATTTATGTTAGAAGAAAAGTATAGCTTTAGGGAAATTGAAGACAAATACAACATATTATGGGAAGGGAGTAAAGTTTATAAATGGAATGGTGAAAAGGATAATACTTTCACTATAGATACGCCTCCACCAACGATATCTGGAAAGTTGCATATTGGTCATATATTTAGCTATTGCCATACGGACTTTATTGCAAGGTTTCAACGTATGCTGGGGAAAGATGTATTTTATCCAATTGGGTTTGATGATAATGGGCTTCCCACTGAAAGGTTAGTTGAGCAGACCTATAAAACCCGTGCAAAAGAAGTTGGCAGAGAAGAATTTATAGAGATGTGCCATGAAGTTATTGAGAAGTCAAAGCAGGAATTCAAGGAATTGTTTAAATCAGTCGGTATTAGTTATGACTGGAATTTAGAGTATCACACAATTAGTAAAGAAGCTGTGGCACTTTCTCAAATGTCATTCATTGATCTATATAATAAAGAGTATGCATACAAAAAAATGCAACCTATTCTTTGGGACCCAGTCGATAAAACTGCAATTGCACAAGCAGAAATAGAGGATAAAGTCTTTGAGTCATTTTTGAACACGATAGTTTTTTCCACTGAAGAAAATGAGCAGATTAAGATTGCAACTACACGGCCTGAGTTGCTTCCAGCATGTGTTGCAGTTTTTTGCCATCCAGAAGATGCACGCTACACTCAGCTGATTGGAAAAATAGCCGTAGTGCCAATAACAGGAGCAAAAGTTCCAATAATAGCTGATGATAAAGTTAAAATAGATAAAGGTACTGGGCTTGTTATGTGCTGTACGTTTGGTGATGAGCTCGACATATATTGGCAGCAAAAGCATGGTCTGCCGATGAAAATTATTATCGATCAGGATGGTAGGATAAGTCTAGATTCAGTGTATGGTAATAATAGATCCCAGTGTCAAGGCACTGGGATGACAAAGGGGAGTGACATTCCAGTGCTTGACACTGGAATCCAGACATTAGAGGAGACACACGCTCCAGCGCGTGACGCTGGAATCTACGATGAAGTAAATGGCCTAAGAGTTAAAGAAGCAAGAAAGAGAATTATTGAAATCCTAACTGAAAAGGGCCTTTTAATAGAAAGCACTAGCATTTCTCATTCTGTTAAATGTGCTGAAAGATCTGGTGCGCCGCTTGAAATATTACCTACTTATCAATGGTTTGTCAAGACTTTAGAGCAAAAAACTCAAGTATTAGATAAAGTGAGTAAATGTAATTGGCATCCAGAATCTATGCGTAAACGTATAGAGGTGTGGATAGAAGGGCTAAGTTGGGATTGGTGCATCTCAAGACAGCGTTATTTTGGTGTACCATTTCCAGTTTGGTATTCAAAACGTAAGGGAGAAGAAGGCAAAATCATTCTAGCTGAAGTAAAGGATTTACCTGTAGATCCACTCAAAGATTTGCCGAAAGGGTATATTAAAGAAGAAGTTACTTCAGATCAAGATGTGATGGATACTTGGGCAACAAGTGCGATCACTCCTCAATTAAGTGCACTGGCAGTAAACAGTGAGCTCGGTTTACCAAGCCATCGGTATGATAAGATATTTCCTGCAGATCTGCGCAGCCAAAGCCATGAGATAATAAGAACTTGGGCTTTTTATACGATTTTGAAGGCACATTATCATGCAGATTCACTGCCGTGGAAAAATATCATGATTAGTGGTTGGTGTTTGGCTGATGATAAAAAAAAGATGAGTAAATCAAAAGGTAATATCATCACTCCTCATGTAATGCTTGAAACCTATGGAGCTGACGTAGTACGCTATTGGGCAGCAAACTCAAGACTTGGAGTTGACACAGTCTACTCTGAAAATATCTTCAAAATTGGCAAACGACTTGTTACGAAACTTTGGAATGCTAGCAAATTTGTTTCCATGTTTATGGAAAAACATCAAGCATTGAGCATAAATTCCATCAGTGAGACGATGGATAAGTGGATATTGTCCAAATTATATAAAGTGATAGAAAAAACGACGAACAACCTATTACAGTTTGAATACTGCGAAGCTTTGAGCGCAATAGAAGAATTTTTTTGGAAAGATTTTTGTGATAATTACTTAGAGTTAGTTAAAAAACGTGCATATGGAGATGCATTGGACAGCGAGGCAAACATGAGTGCGAAACAGAGTTTGGCATATGTACTCAATATTATTTTGCGGTTATTTGCACCATTTTTGCCATACATTACAGAGGAAATATATCATCAGTTGTATAGTTATAACTCCGTTCACAATAAAAGTAATTGGCCTAACAAGGAAGAACTTATCTATGATAAGTATTCTGAAGAAATGGGAGATAATTTCGTGCAGATATTAAACCTTGTGAGAAAAATAAAAGCAGATAATAACGTATCAGTTAAGCATCTTATACAAAAGTTGATGATAAAAGCGAGTGTAAAAGAGGATGAGTTAAATTATTCTGCTCAGCATGATTTGCAGTCAGTTTGCAATGCTGAAGTGATAGAATGGGTTGAGGGTACAGAAGCAGAGCTTATAACTGAGAATGGAAAATTTACTGTAAGTTTATTGATTGATGTAACTTAGCATTCGTATTACTATACTAATTATTTAGTTGTGAGGTAATAATGATTGGTAATTCATATAATAATAAAATTGAAGAGCAAAAAGATGATTATCATGACTTCATTCAAAGGTTTTTGTTTTTGCTCGGTAAGATAAAAGAAAAGAATAAATCAATTCACACTGCTGTAGCTAGTCTTCACATATTATCTTTTTTAATAAAATACAATGCCAATTTTAATGAAGATGAATTGTATAAAGCCGTTATCCAAGATTTCAATAATGTAAAGGAGGCGAGACTAGAGCTTCAAGATAAGGCTAAAAAAGTATTGAATGGGTATATTGAAAGTGGTGTTGAAACAGTGTCAATATATGGTAGTTGTGCAGAAGTTAAATTGGGAGCTAATAAAAACAAATTCAAAGTCAGTGAGTTTTTGAATAGTAATTTCTGTCAAGATAATGGAATTTCAGGGTTTTCAACTCTGCATAGCAATGGAAAAAATGGAATGCACGGTTTTGTTTCTGAAGAAGGAATAAGGCACTATGTTGTAACTGATAGTGCATACGAAATGACTCTGAATTGGTGTGATGAGGACGGAAAAAAGTGCACTATTATAATTAATATTGATGCTAATGGTATAGAACTTATCGAGCGTAATCGTGTTACTGATGATCAATTGAAAGCAAATAAAGATGTAAAAATAGGTAACTTATTCTTGTATCAAATAAAATTTAGAAATAAGGAGAAAGGCAATCATAAATCATCTGAGATTGTGATAGAAAATAGTAATAGAAATATTAACATTCAAACAACTCAAGAAATTGAGCGTGGCATCAAAAAAGCTCAAATAGGTAGTACTAAAATGCAAGACAAAATTGCACAAGTTGTAGATGAAAGCTTAAACGAAAGAATTAATAAATTGGAAAAAGAAAATACAAGATTAACTGGAAATAATCAAACTATATTAGAACAATTACAGCAAAAAATGAGAGAGGTAGAGGAATTAAATGGAAAGGTAAGGGAAAAAGATGAAGTTTTGGCTGAAGTAACACAAAAACTCAAGCAGCTAAGTGATTCGGTAGAGAGTGAATTTGAGGAGAAAAGAATAGAGAAGGAAAAGTTAAATAAGAAGTTAAGGGAAATGCAAGAAAAGATATAACAGTTAAGTAAAGAAAAGCAAAATTTGGAAGAATATGCTGAAGGTCGAGATGTCAGAGTAAAAAGACTAAAGGATCAAATAAGGAAATCAGAGTACGGACTGGCTGAATCAATGAATGAAAATAAAAGGTTAGAACAAGAACTGAATGATGCTCAAAAAAAGTTAAGTAATAAGGACAATGAAATCCAGAGATTAAAAAATCAATCACATGAATTAGAATCTAAAAAAGTAACAGAATTGATGACATGTTTAGAAAAGAAAGAGAAAAAAATAGCAGAGTTAGAAGCGCAGTTGCAAAAAGAAAGTTCTGAAACTTATGATTTAATACTTAAATCATCGGATTTAGAAGAAGAAAAAAGACGATTACAAGAAAAGTTAAATGAAAAAACTCAAGAAGTGATTAAACTAACTGTAGATTTAGAAGAACTAAGTAAGCAATCGGAAGAGAAAGAAACTAAATATTTCAGTAGGATTAAAGAGTTAGAAAAAATTCTTAATAAAGAAAGAAAAAACAGTGAAGAGTTGGAAAATTATAGCATCAATCTGGAGGAAGAAAGTCAAATTCAACATGAAAAGTACAAAGAGTTACTATTTGAGAAGCATTCTATAAAAGAAGAAATTTCAGATTTGAATGATCAATCTTCATTAGTTCATCAGAATCGTGTGAGCTTAGCACAAGATTTGGCAAAAAACATGATATATTTGTTCAAAGAGAATGTAAGAGAAGGAGATAAAGTGATTATATCGCAGGAAACTGTATTAGAGATTTTGAATAGATTGGAGGAATTAATCAAGAATGTTGGAGTCAGTGATCAAGAAATAAAAGGAGTAATTGAAGAAATATCTGTACAAACTAATGATAGCCTTCCTCCTTCAGATATAAGTAATGGAGATTTATCAGCACTACCAAATAAAGAGCTGGATGAAGCTTCATATTCAGAAGATTTTGGATATTCTAGTAGATGTTCTACTCCTAGATGTTCTACTCCTGTCTGATGCCACCTTGCATTTTGAGTTTAGTTAGAATATCAACTAAAGTTTATCACTGGTAAAATTGTGATAAGTGTTCTCCTCTACAGGTAAGACAATTTTAATCAATATATACAAGACTGCTGCAGTTTTGTGTATAGGTGATGAGCAATTTACTTAATAAATATAATACATTTTATTTTATAGCTAGTTCTCTGGCTACTCTCACGTTACTTACATCTTTAGCGCTTATTAATGTACCTAGTTCTTTAATTCTCGCTTTAGCTGTATTATCTGTTTTGGCTTTTATGATTTTGTATAAAATAATTATTGACACTAGTAAAGTGGAGAAGAAATTTGCTCACAAAGAGCGTGAGTTGACTCAAGAAAAGCACAATTTATACGAGGAAGAAAGAAAATTTGGTCAAAAAATAGAAACTGAGAGGAAATCTTTTCTTAAAGAAAAAAAATCTTTGGAGGAGAAATTAGAAGCAAAAATGATCCATATAATTGGAATAACAGACGAATTAGAAAAAGTAACGAAGGAGAAAGATGAGCTTGCTGCACAAGAAAAAGAACTACTCCATAAAATCTCATATTTGTGTAAACAGTTACAGGAAAAAGAAGCTAATCTAACTGAGAGGAAAAAACTTATAATCGAATTGAAAAGAAAAATAGACAATGATAAATATGAGGAATTATATAAGGAAGTAGAGAAATTATCTAAAGAAAAAGAGGAGTTATCTAAGGAAATAGACAAATTACGTAAAGAGAAACATATACTGTATATGAAAAAAGAAGAATTACATAAAAGAAAAGAAGAACTTTGTGTGAAATTAGATGAATTACAATGTAAATTTAAAGAAATTGATCAGAAAAATAAAAACTTATCTCAAGAGTTAAAAAGGAAATTTGAAGAGCTAGATAAAGCAGACGGTTTAATTAAAAATCAATCTTTTGAGTTAGACAGAATAAGACAAGATTGTAATAACGAAGTGAAAAATTTAAGAAATTCACTTTTAGAGCGAGACAGTCAAATAAAACAACTTCAATATGTGATAGATAAGATAGAAGAATCAATAAGAGAAAATGAAACAATTAAAGATTATAGCAAAAAAATAATATTAGGGGAGACTCAGAAAATAAAATTTATATTAGGGCAGCTTGTGCAATTCAAGCCAATGAAAGGTTCCAAAACATCGGAGGAAACGTCTGATTCTTTACAGGAAGATCTTGGATATGCCAGTCGTTCACCCACTCCGACCAGATTATCGTGTTCAGTGTCTGTACAAAGCATTGCAAGTGGACCAATCCCTGAATATGGATGGTAAAATGCAACAATTACTCTTATTATAAAAAAAATTATACAAGATAATGAACCCAATAATATGCGCACTGGATACACAAGATTTGAATGAAGCCATATCTTGGGCTAATGGTCTGCGTGATAAGGTTGGCATGGTAAAACTTGGGTTAGAATTTTTTGCTGCACATGGTCCTTCTGGAGTGAGAGAAGTTGCAAAATGCAATGTACCAATTTTTTTAGATCTAAAATTGTATGATATTCCAAACACTGTAGCTAGAACAGTTGAAGCAATAAAAGCTCTAGATGTTGAAATGCTAACATTGCATATCAGTGGTGGAACAAAAATGCTTAAAGAAGCACTAAGTATAGTGCAAGGAAAGAAAATAAAGCTAATTGGAGTAACAGTACTAACTAGTATGGGCAATGAAGATCTGAGTGAACTCGGAGTAGCAAGGGAGGCAAAATCACAGGTAATTTTGCTAGCAAAGCTTGCAAAAAAGATTGGACTACATGGAGTAGTTTGCTCTGCACTAGAAGCTCAAGAAGTGCGCCAAGAATGTGGTAAAGACTTTAAAATTATTACTCCAGGAATCCGTATGAATCGAGGTCATGATGATCAAAAAAGGACAGCAACACCAAAAGAAGCAATAAATTCAGGAGCTGATTATATCGTAATTGGCAGACCCATTACAGAGAGTAGCAATCCCGCAAGTAGTGCAGAGTTAATATTGAAATCCCTTACTGATTGAAGCAGGGCAGATAAGGTAGCATAGAGTAAAAGCAACAAACGGTATGTATCCGTTCAGCAGGGTGGCAAAACAAGGTAGACGAGAAAAGATAACTAAATGGGTCAGTGCTTGACCATTTTTCTTTTTTTTCTGGATTCCAGCGTCACGCACTGGAATGACAGGGCTGTGAGTGTCATCGAAGTAGCCGATACAGGCCTTTTTCTTCTGTCATCCCAGTGCCCTGAAACTGGGATCCAGTTAAATTTACAGGTATAAAAGTAATCAACGTTTCTGGTGATGATAGAAAAATGGATCCCAGCTTTATACGGCTACGTACTTTATTTGCACATTCTCCTACTCAGTGAAAAAAAGTGCTTGACACAAAAAAATGGATGCTGTATAGTGCTGACAATTAAGTATAATACTTAGCGTGGTGTAATACTACACTGCTTTTTTTACTTCAACAAGTAATCATTATCATTTTTCTCCCGTTACCAAGCAGCTTACGTTCATTTGTATCTACCATGAAGCCAATGCTAGAATCCAGAAAAAAGACCGGTGAATGGCAGGTACGAGCATTATACGTCACAGTTGTATGAACGTTGTTTACCATGAGGGCGCCTCCCAGCACTGGTTGTAAACAAGCGTTTGAGTTATACTAAGCTGCCATTCACCGGTCTTTTTTCTGAATGCAGGTTGCATGACAACGCTGAGATTACTGATAAAGATTACCTTCAAATTACAATAACTATTCTAATTTTATTTTTAAAGGAGGCTATTATGTCACTTACTGATATCGCTCACCGTGTTAATGAACTTGCTTCATCATGGGAGCAATTTAAACTAATAAATGATCGTAAACTAAAAGAAATCGAAAGCAAAGGGCCTGAGCAGCTATGCAAGATAAATAGTAATATTGATAATTGCAAAGAGCGCTTAGATTTTATTGAAACCTCAGCTCAACGCCCAGAGATTAGCACAGATTTTAATACAGGTGATAAATATTTTTCTGATTATATTCGCAAAGGAATGGAAAACAGGTTATCACACAAAACCCTAAGTGGAGATGACAATGATATTGGAGGGTATTTAGTTACTCCTCATATTGTAAAACGCATAAACAAGCGTATAGCTGATTCATCTCCAATGCGGCAAATATGTTCTAGTCAAAGAATCTCTACTGAAACGCTGGATTATATTATAGAAGATTGTGACCGTGCTGGTGCAGGTTGGAGTGGTGAAACAGTAGAAGATGAAGATGGTGGCTATAAATCCAAATATGATTTTGCAAAAGACACAAGTACACCTAAAATTCAAAAGATTTCCATCACAACTTACGAGCTCTATGCTCAGCCGCAAATATCACAAAAATTGCTCGATGATGCATTTGTCAATGTTGAAAGTTGGCTTGTAGAAAAGGTTGCCGAAACTTTCAGTAAGAAAGAGAATGAAGCCTTCATTAAAGGTGATGGCACTTTTCAACCTAAAGGAATTTTAGCTTACGAAAATGGAAATGGTCATAATAAGATAGAGCAAATTAAAGCTGATAAGCTAGACAGCGATGCCATAATGATATTGTACTACTCTCTAAATGAACATTACTCTAAAAATGCATCATTTTTGATGAACAGAAGTACGTTAAAGGACGTGAGGCTACTAAAATCTGAAACAGGTCAGTATCTTTGGCAGCCGAGTTTATCGCTTGAAACTCCAGATACTTTGATGGGAATACCGGTATATCAATCTGCTGATATGCCACCTACAATGATTGCAGTAGCAGATTTCAAACAAGCTTATAAGATCGATCGACTCGACGAAAAATGCAAAGCAGCATTGACTTACTGTACGGTACTGACTTAGAGGTAGTTTCCAATGGAAATTTCAGTTTTGAATGTGACATGAGAATGTTTCGCAGCTTCATTAGCACGGTCAGTATTATGAGATTTTTATATAATTAAAGAAAAATTATACCAACCAAGAAGCAATTGATCGATCGAGGTACGTTCGTCGAGGTCTTCCCCTTCCGACGTTCCCATCCACACTTGCCATATACACCTGTTTCGTTAATCTTCTTTCATTCATCCTCTCTACATGACCAAACCATCTAAGCATACCCTTTTCTTTTATACCACAACGTTCCCTTATCACGCTATTCCTTATCCTGTCACTCAATTTTACGTCAATCATACTTCTTAACGCTCTCATTTGTACTGCATTCATTCTACTTTCATTCTTTTTCTGCCATAAAGTTAGGTAAATTGCCCTACCTAACCAAGTAGGCGGTATAAAAACCCCAACACCAGCCAGGTTACAAGGGGTCGTTCGACGATTCTGTATCCCACACCACAGAAGATCGATCGAGGAAGCGGAGCCAGAATCGGATGCGAGTAG
>NZ_JBNRJY010000233.1:0-446 GCF_059414725.1 Wolbachia endosymbiont of Tuta absoluta | reverse complement strand
CGGAAAATTGTCACATTCCCATGGGAAACCGGATAGCCCAACTGGTTACAAACTTTTGACCCCCTTTTGACACCTTTAAGGACTAAAATTTCAAAAATACTGAAACACGTATTTAATTAGAAATGTAAATGAAAAAATTTTTAGAAGGCTTATTGATCGATCACGGGTAAACTGAATACTATGAATAGTTTAAACAACCGCGAAAGTTTAAAATTTTGTCCTCGTGTCCAGTCTTTAAGAAATCTTCCTTTATACAGCACAGTCAAAGTCAAAGTCAAACAGTATAAAGTGAATCTCAGCAGACCGCATTATGTAACAATGGACATCAATTGACTACTATTATCTAGTTATGCACCTACATTGAACCATAATTGACCTGTTTAAAGTTAGGGCAAGGGGCCATTCATTTTATATTTGGCTAGGGTTCCGTAGCGCTTTTTTCTTGA
>NZ_JBNRJY010000232.1:0-16648 GCF_059414725.1 Wolbachia endosymbiont of Tuta absoluta | reverse complement strand
TGATGAAAGTTACGATAATACATCTGTACAATACAAACGTAAAGTGATTGCTAATTATTCCGATTCTCTCGTTACTTACTACTTGATTACCTGTTTTGACCGTGCAAAACTAGAAGTTACTGTCAGTGAAATTGCAAGATCTGCATTAACTACAGAACTCATGAAATCCTACCTTGTAAAAAATAATAATAAATATGATAAGAAGTCTTTGCTGTTTCTACTGTTTCATGCAGATTACAATCTTTTAAAGTCTGTCTATCACTTTGAAAAAATACAAAGAAAGAGTTTCATGTCTTTTGCCTTACAAAAAATACCAAGACGACCAAGTACTCCATTTAAGGACTTTATCTCAGAGGAAATCATACAACAAATACTGAAAGAAGATAACATTAAGAGAAATGACAGTTTCGAGAATCAACTACAAGGTTTCTTCTATCATCAGAATCGTTTATATGTGTTAATACGCAAAGCTAGCGATATAGATTTGTTGTTAAATTCAAACAAAGTTATTCATGGCCATAAGGCAGAGTGGATGATTTTGGATTTTCTACTAAATGGCACTCAGGTAGATCTTGGTGCTAGAAATATTGATCAAGCTATAGAAATAGCAAATAGCATTGCAAGTTGTTACTTTGGCTGCGAATGTATTTTTGTAGATGTGCAGGATAAAAACTTCGCGGAACAGGTGCATAAATTTATAGAAACTTGTATTAATGAATCTGATTCAAATATTCGTGTTTTTGAGTTAAAGTTTCAGTCAAATCGTTTCAATTACAGCTATACTAATATCACTTTGACTGTCGCTCCATATGATCCTATTGCACCGGAATTGCATGTTTTAAAGCCATTTGTAGGAGACATAGTACCATTGATAGAGTCGATTAAAGTAATATTTCAAGGCAAAAAGATAGGCTTATTTTTCAAGCGAAGTGATGAGTATATAGCAATTTACTACTCTGAACATCCTCTGAATAAAAGGGAAAGAGAGGATTTTAAAGCATACATAAAACAATTTTATGGTCTTACAATCTTGCCAAGAGCAAATCTCTGATCTTCTTAATTCTGGCAGCTCTTGGGTTAACCCAAATCAAAATTACATCAAAGCAGCAAGGTATTTGTCAGATCTTGAATTAATTAAGATGCAAGAGAGGTCTTACATTATCTGCTCTCGTAGACAAGATAAATTAGATTGGCCAAATATAGTTGATCCATACTGTAACAATGAGATTTTCATTGATGAGGACTTTAACGAAGCATGCGATAATATAATTTGTGAAAATTGCAACCGTGATATTTTACCTAATACCTACAAGAAGCAAAGATTTCATCGCTTATCTGTATATTTAAACCCAGAGAAAATCATGCATTGGTTTGAAGGTCAGCTAAGTGATACAAATTTTATGTGGCAAAAAGTGGAAAGTGGAGTTTATCATGTTGGTGGACAAGGTCAATTTGTAAATCTCATTGTTCTTGATTTTTGCACCAATCCAACATTCTTAACGATAGATAAGCTTAAAGCTAATCCAACTGTATTAATAATACTGAGAAAAAATCCATCAAACATACCTCTTGATTTGCCCATAGTAAAAATGGTTGACCTTTTCTTTCAGCATAAGACTTTAATTGAAGTATTCCAAGAAGCAGCACAAAGAGGAGTACTAGAGTTCATACCAAATACTTCAATGCAAATCTTACATACTGCACTTAATCTAATTGAACCTTCTAAAGAGAAGGAATTACTAAAGTTGCAATTGATAGAGGGCTCACTTTACGTAAACAATATAGAGATTCTAAATAAGAAAGCTGTAGCATGTATGAAAGTTTTGCGCGTATTATTTGAACAATTTTTGAATGATTGTAAAAAAGAATTACCTCCTGAAAAACACATGTTGCTTAGCATAACTGAAATAGAAAAGCGCCTAAATCTTGATCCAGAAGCAGATCCAGAACATCACATCAGAAAACCACTAAACACAATCCAAAGAACAATAAAAACTACATTAGCCAAAAAGTTAGGACTAAACATCGAACGTAATGATGTGATTCAAACAGTTGGTTGGCCTGGATCATCGCGTAGAGATTATGGTTACCGTATTAACCCTTTTACTTTGGTTATAAAAGCAACTCGTTAAGTTTTAGAGATACTAAATAACCAATTAAACGCCATAAGTTACGTAAAATATCGACTATACAAATCTGTCATACATTAAAAAAATTTCTTTACAACTAAAGTAAAACGTGATAAAATTAACATAAGGTTTTTCTTATAAGTTAAGACATGGTGTTAATCGGCTTTTAAGGGCTGTTATAAGCATTCTTTAGGTCAAGGTGGTATAATTGTACCCTCGGGTCATAGAGTCTTTTTAAAATGCTATTATAAATTGTTTTGTCTTTTGTAAGCATTTGTCTTTCACTTTTAGGTCCTTCATCTTTTTTTTCAAGTTGTTCAAAATGCAATAGTAGGTTTTTCATATTTTTGTCTCTGTGTTGTATTTTTATTAGTGACTACTTTTCCAAACTTCTTTCTTTTTGCTCAAAAGTTACTATGAACCATTACTATAGTTATTGTATTTTATATTAGTTTATTATTATATCATTTATTATTATTTATATATATATAATATATAAGATTCTCGGAAAGTGGAAATCAGCCACTGTAGCGGGTTTGAGTATTACCAAATTAGCTAAATTTTTTGGAAATGGAAACGTAATATTTCTTATATTAGATGGCTAAAAATCAACGAATTTCAATAGTTTAAGTGTGAATATACTCTAATTTCCAAATCTTGATAAATTTTCCGGAAATCATGGAAATTTGGTCGTGTGGAATTCATTTTTTGTTCTTAAAACCTTACTTTCAGAGAGACAAAATGAACCCACAAAACTTTCATAAGTGAGCTTTAAGTATTTTTTAGAAGTTACCTATTTCAAACCTTCCTGCACCTAGCTTAAACTTACCTTCTCCTCTGGCAAAAGAACCAGTTTTGATATCAAGCCATTTATCCTCTTTTGAGTTTGTAGCCATACCTTTTACTATTTTTCTTTCGTTTAATAGTTCCTGTGCTAAACGTTCAAGTCTATGCCTACTAACACCATGAAATGCAGCTGGTAATCTATGCCGTTGTTGAAACACTCCTGGTCCACCTGTATGAGTAAACGGATGACCTTCTTCTGCTGACACTGCAATAGCTTGCATCAGTATCTTTTTTAAGTATTCATCAGATAATTTTCCAAGCTTAAATTCCTCAGATATATCCTCAAGCAAGCCAGTTGAGGAGCGTAAGTAAGTTCTTATATTCCTATCTGTTGCTCCATTAGACTTAACTATAGCTCCTTGGTATACTGCATTATTAACTTTATTAACCTTTAATGTATTAAACACAGTATTCTGATGCTCTGTTGAAGCAGGCCATAATGCAAAAGAACACCTCACACCATCAACAAGTGCAGTTGTACCTCTTATCGCATCTCTTGCCTGTTCCACAGTCGTAATCGGTTCACTGCACTTAGGTTTTCTCATATGATGTGCTACAATTACAGCTGCTCCTGTTTTATTTGCTAAGCTTGCAAGTAGCCCAATTGCGTAATATCCCATTTCTGGATCTGAGTTTATATTAGCATGGACAAATGATACTAGTGGATCAAATACTATTAGTTTTAGATCTTTAATTTTATCTAATTGTCCACAGATGTCTTCGAATTTATCTGAAGTTTCAGGACATTTACCACGCATGTTGCTTTTCACTATAGAAAAGGGCTCTCCCGTATTTGGAATAGGTATAATAAATAATCGATTTTGATATTCTGCTCTCTTGCTACCAGGATCAAGACGATCAAGACGACGGTGTATCTCACCTGCATCATCTTCTGCTGAAAAAATCACCACTGATCCATGCTCTGTAACAAGGGAACCAAAACCACATATCTGATCTGCATCACTTGCAACCTTAAGTGCCAAGTCAAGGAGTAGCATACCTTTACCTGTATCTCCCATAGCAGCTACTATTGAGGTAACACCTAAAGGAAATAACCCTTCAACAAGAAACCTTTGTATTGGTACTGAACCTAAATAACGACTCACACTCCAGTCTAAAATGTTAAGCGGCTGTTTTGTAGATCTTTCTAAACTTTTCATATTTGAAGTATTTGGAATGTCAGTAGATGGGGTATCAATAGTAAGTAAAGGAGTTGAAGCTAAAAATTCTTCAATGCTTATACCCTCCTTTACACAATCAGCGGCATCCCATTTCTCAGGCTTATCTTGAGGAATTTCAAGCACAGCAAGTGATGCAACTCCAAGATCTAACAGCTTTTTTGCAGCATTTTCAGCATATCGTTTGCCTGGTTCATCATTATCTGGCCATATAATAATGTGTTTACCTTTAAGTGGAGTCCAATCTGTCTTCTCAATAGGTGCATTTGCTCCTGACATTGCTGTTGTTGCAATTATTCCTTTCTCTATCAGCACTTCTGCACATTTTTCTCCCTCAACCAGAACAACTTTATCGGACTTTAAAATACCTGGAATATTATATAGTGGCCTTATCTCTGGTACACTAAAGGTGGATTTTTTGATATCAAAAGGAAGATATCTCTTTCCACTATCATCATCATAACGATATACTCTAACAAGAGCTTGGCCTTTTTCATCGTAATAATCCCAATATGCAGTTGGATTACCTGCAGTTTTGTCAGTTTTGATCTTTTTAAAATGACCAAGCCATTCAGCTATAGAGTCCATTACTTCAGTAAACTCTGTTCTAGTACTTTTTCTATGCACTTCTGCCCAAAGGTCGATAATGTCACCACCTTCTCCTGTTGCAAAATCATGCCATAGGCCAGCTTCACTGCCACTTAATTCTACTACTAGACTCTTTCCTTTATCACCTTGTATATTGCCTACATAAAACTTATCACCACGAAAAATCCCTCTTGGCAATAGATAAGAAAGGCATGATCTGATATTTAACAGAAGCTGAGCTTTAAGTTGTTCTTTTTCTACTAACGGTGCATTTTTTCGTGGAGCTGCAGTATTAAAATCACAATAGATATCCATAAAATCTCCAATATATTTAAAGTTTAGAAATTTGGTTAAGCTGTAGCTATCCAGCGTCCGTTAACCATATTTATGAATTTTGTTGGTATTGGTTTGCCGTTTTTAAGTTCGTACATCAATTGCAGAGTATTCCTTTCTGGCCTAAATATCATTATTCCAGATGTATATAAACTTCTTAAAACATTAGCACCACTCAATGCTTGAAATGGATTCTTTTTTAACGTGGTTGTTGACATTTTTTTGGTGTAATGTGTAACTATTACTCCAGCAGCAGGATTAGTTATAGAGCGTAGTTCATCAATACTATTTTGCAGAAAAGAGATCATACTCCTATAATCAAAAAGAGAGTCTATCACTATAAGATCAACTGTTTTTACATCGAGATTTTCCGACATAATTTCTTTTATTTTTTCCACATTCAAAGTTAACTGTACTTTTTTAGTAATAACTAAGTTTTCTGTTCCTTCATCAAGGATTTTCTTGCTGATTCTTAGCTTCTGTAAGCGCTCTCTATATTCCATTTCATTCTGTAGATAGAATATCTTAAGTGGCCTTGCAGGCTTCATACCAAGAAATGATACTCCAGCAGCTAAATGTACTAACATGGAAAGTAGAAAATTACTTTTTCCTATTTTTGGAGTTCCACCTATAACTAAAAGACCACTTGGAGTTAGAATTCTTGGGCCTATTATATCTTTTGGCATTGGTGATTTATCATTCAAGTAATGCCTTGCTGAAAACGATGTAATTTTATGTTCTGTTGTGTTTTCTTTAGTATTTAACCACTTCTTAGCGGAATTTATATCACCTTTAACTAAAGTCCAAAGATCAATAATATCACCACTGATTCCTTTAGTAAAATTACGCCAATTTCCAGCTTCTTTACCCACTATTTTAACTGTAATCGTATCCCCATCACAATTGCCAACATAAGTCCTCTCTCGATAAAAATTACCGTTTGGAATTAGGTAAGGTACACACTCCTTAATATTATCAATCAATAATCCTTTTATTTCCTTTCTCTGCATAAAACCCCCATACATACTTTTCATACGTTTAGAGCTGAGATTAGCTAGCTCACAAACAGTTTCAAAAGACTCTGCATTTAATTGCTTCTTTCTTTAGCTCTACTGCTGCATCTTTGATAGCTCTCTCAATTACAGCAATCCAGAGCTTCTCTTCGTCGTACTTCAAAATGGCAACCAGTCAGATTCAATACCATTGTTTTGTTCTGGAGTAACAACTGTAGCAATTCTGTTTCTATCTCCGTATCTACTGTCGGCTTCAATACCAACTTTTGCAGTAAACTCTAACCCGTTAAAATCAGCTATAGAGTTGATTTTTCTAGCAATCACTGCTTTTTCTGAAGTGTCATTTGCATGAATGTTCCGTGCTGACTCTAAAATACTTCTAAGCATAGAACGTCCAGATTCTCCCCAAGTATCTTCTCCTTCAACGCTTGCTTTGCCACTTTTAATACCAATTACTTGAAAAATCTTACGTTTTGCATATTGACCTTCAGTGACGGTAAATTCAGCGTTTAAATAGATGCTGCCGGTAGCATAGCTTTTAGTGAACCAATTTTCATAACCTCCAGGCTTTATTGCCATTTTTACCTTGACTATTGTACCTTTTGGTATTAAATTGCTCTGCAGTTTTGCGTTATTAAAATCAGTTAAAAAATCTGATAACATATTGTCCTCCTATAAATTAAGTAAAAATCAGTTACTCCATTGGTCTGCAAGCTTCCAACGACCATCTATCTTATCAACAAGCTTATTTGCTACACGTTCACCATTACGAAGCTCAAATACTATTTGACGGACAGTGCTTTCCTCATCATGAGCAAACATCACCATGCCAGTGCTATAAAATCCACGTAAAGATCCAGCACCACTTAGGCCTTGAAATGGATCTTCTTCTAACATTTTTTTGGATAGTTTTTTTGTATGGTGAGTGAGTATTATGCCCGAATCTGGATTGATAACATTTCTCAGTCTTTCAAGTGTTTTTTGCAAGAAGAATAACATAGCGCTATTGTCGTTTTCATTGCCATATTCACTTGAGTTAAAAATGTTACGAAGAGGATCGACGGCAATAATATCAGGTTTGAAACGCTCTTTGATAACATTTTTAATTTCATCTATTTCTTCACTGCTGAAAGATAATTGTACTCTTGGTGTAATGATTAAGTTATTGGCAGCTATATTCAAAAGTTCGTTATCCAGTTGAAGTTGTTGCAAACGTTCTTTCATATATTCATATTCAATTTCAGTTTGCAGATAGAAAATTTTCATAGGTTTGCTTGGAGTCATACCCAAAAATGAAACTCCAGCAGCCATGTGGACAAGCCATGAAATTAGAAAATCGCTTTTGCCAATTTTAGGTGGGCCACCTAGTACCAATAGACCTCTTTTTGTTAAAATCCTTGGTGAGATTATATCTTCTGGTATCGGTGCTTTGTCGTTTAAATACTCTTTTATGCTGAAAAAGGGAATTTTTTGACCGATATTGAAAAAGCTTTGTTCCATAATAATTATTCTCCAATTTTTAATTAAACAATAGGAGCCAAAGTTTTGGCTTTAATTTTCGCAAGTAATTTACCTAGATGTGGTTCCTCAACCATATTCAGGCAGCCACTGCGATCTTTAGCTGGGTATCCCCAAGTATTAATAGTCTGACAGACAAATGAACGTTTCTCTGTACCATCATCTTTCTTGATTCCAACCATGCTGATTACCTCATCAACTATCCCTGGAATCTCACTAGCAGTTTTAGCTCCTTCACATTGAGGTAGCCAAGTTGGACGATTGCAGTCATCGAGATATTGACCTAATGTGCCAACTATTATGATGTCTTTATCTCTGATATGTTGAAACTGATTGAGCCAAGCCATCATCTCTTGCGCAAGTATTCCGTAAGCAGCTCTCATGTCTTGCTTTCCACTTCTCTCAGAAAAAGCTTCCGGTTGCATTTTTGCCCATAAGAGACAAAGACGTGATGCTACAGTGATGCTATCAATAAAAATACATCGATATTTAGAAAACTCTTCATTGTATTTACTTGATACGTGCTCATAGTGTCTTTGGCTATACGCTTGATCAGATTTTAGTGCAGGGTTCGGACCACCAATTAGGCAGGCAATATCCCGAGCTTGATTCCAAGTACGAACACTAATTGAATCTCCCTGCCAATCTTGAACAGCAAGCAGACCTGCTTCAAAGTCAAGACATAGTGTTGGTTCACTTATAGTCTTTAAGAGGCTGGTTTTACCAATACCGTAAGGACCAAAAATTACTACTTTTATTCCTGTAGTTGTTTTCAATCTTTCATTATTGTTTAGAATTTTAAAAGTCATTTATTCACCTCAATGGTATATGTTATATATTCAGGAAAGGTAGAATTTATGTTCAATTTTTCTTTTTGCTCTTGTAGTAGATGGAAGAGAGTTTTATACGTATTTTTCTTATCATAGTATTTAAAGTAGTTCTTGATATGTTGTTCATCTTAGCAACTTCATATAAGTTAAAGTACTTGAGTTGTTCGCATATCTTTTGCATCTTTCTTGGTAGCGTTGAAATCATGTAATCTACATCAGTACGTTTCGCTACTTCATCTTCAAAAGCTTCTGTTTTCTCAATATTGACATAGTTATTAATATTGCGCTTCATACATAGTTGTTTCTCCAATAAGTTATTGGCACGACGTTCAGTTAATCTTGCTACAAAAGTGTTAAAGCTACCTTTACTTTCATCATATCTATCAAGATAAGTCCAAATTTCACAGAAAAGTTCTTGCTCAAGATCTTCATGAGTTTCATGAGCAAAGCATTCAAAAAGTTTTAATCTCTTAGCTTGATACCGTATATTTTGAACAACTATGGCAGTTTTTAGTTTCATAACTTTTCCCTAAAACAATTAATGCTTTAAGGATGAGAACTTACAGGTCCACTTTGTAGGACAGGGGCAAAAATAAATAATACAGATGCAATTTTTAACCTATTGATATTCTATTGTTTTTTTTTCGAGAATAATACAGTTCGATTTTTAAATAATACTGCAACAAAAAATTAGGCAAAAATTCATTTTTTTTGGACAAAAATTTTCCAAATCCTGAATATATATTATATAAGCCTTTCAAACTCATCACAGGTGTCAATTCTTACACAATCAGGAAGAGCAGCAATAGCAGCAAGTATAAAAGAGCAGCCGATACATCTTGCCTGGGGAACAGGTGATGCAGGTTGGGAAAGCAATCATAAAGTAGAAAAAACTTTTGCAGCTGATAGCGAAATCAAGCTTGATCACCATCCCATTAAAGACGTAAAAATTTTTATCAGACAAACAACTTATCAGCCAAGTATAGATTATATAGTTGAGAGTAGTACTGGTGTTATTCAGCGCACAGAAAATAGCTCTATTGTAGAGAATAGTACAGTTACTATAGAGTACGTTCAAAGCACACCACCGGAGCCTATTACTTCTCAAAAACTACTCAATGAACTTGGCAGACGTACTGCAGACGAAGTTCTCTTCTGCAAAGGTGATGAAAACGGCGAACTTATAACTCCTTCTGGAAGGTTTAAATCTTCCGCTGTACCAACCAACAATCTCTACCTTAAATTTACTTTCGATTTCACGGACGCAGCAAATCAAGTTATACGGGAATTAGGGGTTATGGTTGGTACTAAAATAAAAGAAGGATTACCTGAAGGACAGAGATATTTCGAGCCAAAAGACGTGGAAAATCCTGGGATTTTGTTAGTTTTAGAACACACCGTACCACTTATCAGAACATCTGCAACTCGGGAAACTTTTTCATTTGTTGTAACTTTTTGAATTTTTCTAGCATAAAATGACTTTAAACGCCTATTATAACCGCTTTAATCCTGACAAAGAGTACGAAAAAAGTTTGTTCCTGGCAGGAAGAGGTCTACAATCTGCAGAATTAAACGAAACCCAAGAATATGCTCTCTCTAAGCTTAAAGGCATAGGTGATGCAATATTTCGTGATGGTGATGTTATAACAGGAAGCAATTGCATCATAGATGGGGAAAAAGTTACACTTGAGTCAGGAAAAATCTATCTTCGTGGAGCGGTGAGAAAGGTAGAGGCAAAAGAGTTTGTTATCCCGCTTAATACTACAGTTCGCATAGGTGTTTATTATCTAGAATCTACAATTACAGAACTTGAGGACGAAAATCTTCGTGATCCTGCAGTTGGTACACGTAATTATCAAGAAGTAGGCGCTGCAAGGCTTAAAGTTTCCACCATTTGGGGTTATCAAGCAGAAGGTCTTTCTCCACGTTTTTCTGAAGGAGAATTTTATCCAATTTATAACATTGAAAATGGAGTATTAATAGAACATTCACCGCCACCACAAGCAAACATAGTAACTACAGCTCTTGCTCGTTATGATAAAGAAGCAAATGGATCTTACGTAGTAAACGGTCTAGAAGTAATTTGTTTGCAGAGAGAAGAAGGGGACGAAAAGGGGAAAAAAATATTTGTGATTAATGAGGGCAAAGCTCATGTTGATGGCTATGAGATTGAACTTCCTCACAGTATTCGTGTTTCTTTTGATGAAGATCCGGATATAAAATCAGTTGAATCAGAACCACATACTTTTCAGCCAAATAGCCAAAGAGTAATGGAACTTAAAGTTAATGATTTTCCAATAAGTGAAATTAAAAAAGTAGATATAACCGTTCAAAAAACCATTACCATTACTCACGGTTCATACTCAGGAGCTGTTGATCCAATACCTGACTCTGCGGTACTTGAGATTATTCAAATTAAACAAGGTAATGTTATTTATGAAAATAGTATAGATTACAAATTAAACGCAGGAAACGTCGATTGGTCATTACCTGGTAAAGAGCCAGCTCCTGGAAGTAGTTATCAAATAACTTACCACTGTCGCACTCATGTAAGTCCTGAAGATATAAGTGAAGAGGGATGTAAAGTAAAAGGAGCAGTTGATAACAGCTTGGTTCTGATTGATTACACCTGGAAAATGCCCCGCTTTGATTTAATTACTATCGATAGCAAAGGAGCAGTAAGGAGAATAAAAGGTATAGCTCACCCTTGGCGACCATCAATGCCTAAAGCACCTAGCGGACAACTTTTGCTCTGCTACATTCATCAGACATGGAAAAACGGAGAAAAAGAAGGGATAAAAATAGTGAATAATGCTATTCATGCTGTACCGATGAATGAGCTTGAAGCAATGAAAAAAGGAATAAATGATCTTTATGCTCTTGTTGCACAGGAACGTCTACGCAGTGATGCAAATTCAAGAGAACCTACCACCAAAAAAGGAATATTTGTTGATTCATTCTTTGATGATGATATGCGTGATCAAGGAATTTCGCAGTCTGCAGCAATAGTAAATAGAGAGCTAGTTCTGCCAATAGATGTAGAAGTTGCAGATATTGAAAAAGGTGGGGAAAGATATCTTTTGCCTTATAAACTTGAACCGGTACTGGAGCAGCTTTTACAGACCAAAGGAGAAAAGATCAATCCATATCAAGCTTTTGATCCAGTCCCGGCACAAATTACTCTAAATAAAAACATTGACCACTGGACAGAGGTTACCACGAATTGGAAAAGTCCAGTAACTAGAGTGTTTAATACTAGAGAAACAACAGAGCTATTGTCAAGTAATTCTTATGAAACTGAATTTATGCGAGAAGCAGTACAGAATTTTGAGATCGAAGGTTTTGAGCCAAATGAAAAGCTCAAGGAGGTGAAGTTCGATGGTATCTTCATTCAGCCTACTGCGTAAGAGGTAAAAATATGCTCACAGCTAACAACCAGGGAAAATTAAAAGGAAGATTTACCGTTCCTGCTAATATTCCAGCAGGTACTAAATTAGTACAATTTTATGGGGATAAAGGAAGCTATGGAGAGACAACTTATACTGGTAAAAAAACTATTACTATAGAAGAAAGAAGAAGAGTTATCGCAGCAAGAAGAATTGACCCTTTAGCCCAAACATTTACTTTAAATGAGAGCAGACACATAGGAGGCCTAAACTTATGGTTCACAAATAGCGGCAAAAAACGTGTTGTTGTGCAGATTAGAGAAACAGCAGTGGGAATGCCCTCGCAGACTGTCATTGCTGAAAGTTATATTGAGCCAAAAGATATAAAGATAGATGGCACAGCAACATGTATAGAATGGCCACCAGTGTTTTGCCATGCAGGAGAGGAGTATGCAATAGTACTGCTTACTGATGATCCTGGTACTGCAGTAAAGATAGCAGAACTTGGCAAATATGATGCAGTAAATAGCCGTTGGGTAACAAGTCAGCCATATCAAGTAGGAGTATTACTTTCATCTAGCAATGCAAGCACCTGGACTCCACATCAAAATTTAGATTTAACGTTTCGACTACTAGCTGCAAAATTTAGCGAAAATTCTCACGTTATTGATCTTGGTAAAGTTACTGCAAATAACGTATCAGATTTAATTGTTTTGACGAACGTCGAAAAAGTAGCATTTGATACCAATGTAGAATTTATTCTGACAGATGAAGAAGGAAAAGAAAATTTTCTATCTGATAACTTGCCGCTCGCGCTGCGTGAAAGACTATCTGGAGAGCTAACAGTAAAGGCAAATTTAAAAGGGTCAAAAGAAAAAAGTCCAGTGCTATATCCTGGGTTACAGCTAGTTATGGGTAATATAGGGGAAAAAGGAGATTATGTAACTAGAAGCATTACAGCAGGAGCTAACACTAAAATCACCATAACGTATGATGCGCTAATACCTGGCACTGCAGATGTTAAAGCATATGTACAAAAAAACGTGGATTGGCAATTAGTAAATTTAACATCAGGAAAACCAATTGGAGAAAGCTGGGTGGAGAGAACTCATGTACTGACAAACTTTAATGCTAATGAGACAAGGATAAAATTAGTTTTAAGTGGAACAGTTGTTTATCGCCCTAAGGTAAAAAATCTCAGAGTGATTGTCACATAATGACTGTTGACCAAACCAAACGAGGATATCCACTGCCTCATCCAGAAAATATTGCTGTGCAGGATGTTGTTCGTATCCGTATCACAATTGAGAAAATAGATGAAGATATTACCGAAAGAGAAGATGAGCATAATCAACTAAAAAATAATTTTAAACGATTTAGATTTGAAACTTTTTTGAATTTTTGGGAATGAAAGAAGCAATAGAAGCGTTACATCAAAGGATAAAGGATTTAGCAGCAAACAGCACACCTGATCAACTGGCATATCTTGCAAAATCACTGGAATTGATAGCAGATAAAAAAGCTATTGCTGACATTGTGCAGATGACTGAAGTAAAAGGAATAATTGATGCACTACAAAAAAGACTTAAGGATTTAGCAGAAAACAGTACTCCAGATCAACTAGCATATCTTGCTAAAGCACTGGAATCAATAATCGGCAAAAGTTCAGTTTCTGAAATTGTACAGATGACAGATGGTAAGCTAAAAGAACTTCTTGATAGTGCAAAAAAACACTTAACTGATCTGGATAATAAAAAAGCTAGTTCTTTAGCAGTGATCTCTGAATCAGAGAAGCAGTTATTAAAGAGAATTGATGAAAAAGGAACAACAAATTTATCGCTACTTGATACAAGAAAGAATGCCAATATTGCAGCAATAAACAGTGTTGGCGATGATCATAAAGATGGTCTTAAAGGTTTAGTGAATAACTTCCGTACTGTTAATGATGTACCAAGTGGCTCATCAATCATGAAAGAAGTAAGAAATCGTCATATGATTGAACCTGGAGCATTACCTTTTTTATTTGGTGTACTAAGTAGAAAAAATAATTACTTTGGCCACGGAACTTTTACAACTGAGCTTGGTCAGTGGAGTAGTGATGTAACAAAAACAGACTATATGCTACAACTACTAGCAGGTACTCACACATATGATACAAGCTATGTTAGTTTTTATCGGCCAAGACAACTCAGTTTTTTAGAGGGAAGCAAAGGTACATTTATCTATGGAGAATTATACCCAAGATTCATGTATGATGGATTTTCTGAGCAATTCAATATGCTGAAATACCCTTATGCTGCATTGGGAGTAATATTCGTAAAAAACACAAGCAATGTAGATATAAGTAAAACTCTAAACTTTGTTGGATCTGCAATGTGGTATAAAGATGAAGTTAATTATGGAGGAGCAGGATTATTTATAGGTACACCTGATAAAACTAATACAAGGAAGTCAGAGATTTCGAGAATTACTTGGGCACGTATTTACCAGCATGAAATTAACAGTCCTGAATTTATTGCATCAGGTAACATAATCATTCCAGCAGGAAAAACTGTTACAGTGTTACTTTATACGTCATCCAATCTTCACTCAGGGGGTGAAAGAGTTGGTGAGACACCTGAGTTCTTTGAAAGTGAGCATACGTATAGCACAATCTATGGTCAATTTATTCAGTGGGGAATATATAACTTTCGCAGCAATTTTCTAACCACAGGACTTGAGGTGGACGTAGAGAGAACGCTAAGAGCTTGGCAATGCCCAGGATTAGATGCCACTCATAAAATTTGGAATTAAAAACGGAGAAAACCAATGCCAATTTATATTAGATTTGAACATAACAAACAAGTAGAAACAACAACGCTTGAAAGTAAGCCAATTGGAAATGATTGGTATGAAGCGCCAAAGAATTTTGACTGGCAAAAAAGTTATTGTTTAACAGAAGGAGAGAAAATTGTTGAAAGGAATAAGGAAGATATTGAGCTGGAATTATTGGAAAATGCAAAACTTTCTGCACTTTCTAGTCTCCGTACTTATTATAATAACTATACTCACCAATACGCAGGATATTCTCATCAGAAGCTTAAGTCGTACGAAATACAAGCAAAAGCCGCAGAAAACATTCTAGCAGCACCAGAATCTATAGACGAAAAAGATGCAGAAATTATAGAGCCATTAGCAAAAGTACGTGGTATTACAGTTACTGAAATGGCAAGAATCATTGAAGAAAAAGTAAAAAAAGCAGTAAAAGAAATAATGAAATGTGAAGAGTTGGAAGACATTACCAAGAAGAAAATTGCAGAAGCCAAAAGTGTAGAGAACTTACTAAACGATTTTAAACAAAAGATGCAAAGAAATGGTTGAAGAATTTTTGCACGGAGTAAATGTTATTGAGGTAACCTCAGGAGCAAAAACAGTACGTGCAGCTAAATCATCAGTGATAGGTGTAATTGGTACTGCACCTGAAGCTGATGAGCAAAAATTTCCACTGAATAAACCGGTACTGATAGCAGGAAGCTTAAAAGAAGCAGCAAGACTTGGAAAGAATGGAAGTTTACCTTCTGCAGTAAATGGAATATTTTCCCAAATCGGTGCAACAGTAGTAGTTATTCGAGTTAAAGAAAGTGAAAACAGCGATTCAAAGCTCAAAGAAAGTGAAACTATTCAAAGTATAATCGGTGGAGTTGATAAAGAGACTGGAGAATATCAGGGAATTGAGGCATTTCTCAGCAGTGAAAGTATAGTCCATGTTGCGCCAAGAATATTAATTGCACCTCAGTTTACTCATCAGTTACCTGAAATAGATGGAGTAAATCCAGTAGTGAGTGCTTTAATTTCCATAGCAGAAAAATTAAGAGCAATTATTGTTGCAGATGGACCAAATACCAATGATGAAGAAGCAATAAAATGGCGAAAAAGCATCAGTAATTCAAGAGTTTACGTAGTTGATCCATGGGTTAAGGTGTTTGAAGGGGAAGAAAAACCGGCAAGCCCATTTGTAGCAGGTTTAATAGCTAAAATAGATAGCGAGCAAGGATTTTGGCATTCACCTTCAAATAAAGAGATAAATGGTATTGTTGGAACAAGCAGGCCTATTGATTTTACGCTCGGTAATACAAATTGTAGAGCAAACCATTTAAATGAAAATGAAGTAACAACGATAATTCATCAAAATGGCTATAGGCTTTGGGGAAATAGGACATGTTCAAATGACTCAAAATGGGCTTTTTTGTCAGTGAGAAGGACTGCAGATTTAATTAACGATAGTTTACTTCGAGCTCATTTATGGGCAGTTGATCGCAATATTACCAAAACCTATATAGATGATGTGATTGAGGGGGTAAATTCTTATTTGGCCAATTTAAAAGCACAAGGAGCGATTATCAGTGGAAAATGTTATGCAACACCAGAGCTCAATACACCGGCAAACATTGCAAGCGGGAAAGTGTATTTTGATTTCGAGTTTACACCACCATATCCAGCAGAACAGATTACTTTCAGGTCACATCTTGTGAGTGGTACAATATTATAAAAAGGGGAGAAAGAGATGTTACCAAAGATTTTAAAGAATTTTAATGTATTTGTTGATGGTCGTGGTTATGCAGGAAAAATAGATGAAATTACCCTACCAAAACTTACCATAAAAACAGAAGAGTATCGTGCTGGTGGTATGGATATTACAGTAAATATTGATATCTTACTATTACCCACAAATATAAAGTTCGTGAGCAAGTCGCCATCCTTCTGCTAGATCAAAGAGACGTCTCCATCCTTTCCAAATAGTAATGGGGCCTGGTTCTAGATCATTTTTTCTAGCCAAATGTCCTCCAA
>NZ_JBNRJY010000231.1:0-417 GCF_059414725.1 Wolbachia endosymbiont of Tuta absoluta | reverse complement strand
ACCTAGGAACATGATGTCAGGAAAGAAAAAAAAATCGACCTCCCATACAAATATATTTTATACGTTTCCTGACATAGGTTCCTACTGGAAAGTCTTCAGTTGTATGGTCTGTCTGTATGCACCTTATCAGTATTCAGAGCGCTGTCCCTTACAACTCGTTTAGCCCAATCCTAAATAAGAGCCTATGTTTTTTTTAAATCCTGCCATTTCCCCTGCCACCTGCAACTATGCAAGCAAATGAAGTAATAAACATAGAATCATGTCAATGCTAACTTTGAGCTAAGAGTTGCCGTATCGTAAGCCGGCGCTGTGTGTGTTGCAACCATAACGATCGATCCCTGTGTCACTCACTGGGATGACAGGATGTTCAACTTGGGTAATTACAAACAATAAAGTAAAGAAAAAAATAAAAAACAT
>NZ_JBNRJY010000230.1:0-565 GCF_059414725.1 Wolbachia endosymbiont of Tuta absoluta | reverse complement strand
CGAACATTGCAATTAGCAGGTAATTTGCATAATAGACGGTGTCATTCCAGTGCTTGACACTGGAATCCAGTTTTCCATATAATCTCATCGAAAACGTTGTAACCACTTTCTATGCTAGTGTGCTTTCATCAACCTGGATCGATCGACTTTTTACGACAGAACATGGTAGAGAAAGTGTAGTGGCTTATGTTAGTAACTGGGAAATAAAATAGAATAGGGAAGGCAAACATTATTGTGTCTTAAACAAACGCAAATATGATTTAAGACATTATTATCATTAACCACCTAATCTGTTCAAGATGTTTTATTCATACTTTAGACTACGTATGTTCTTCTACTTTTTCGTATTTTACTTGTCCCTGCTATTTGGGGTTTCCTTACACTACCTCAATTTATTCCTATGCAAGAATAATAATAGGAAAGGCGTTAAAAGCAAAGATTACCCGCAGTAAATTACCTCTAAAGATACACACAACACGTGCCTAAACGATCGATCATATTTTGTATAATAATTTAAATCTAAGTAGCTAAGCGAAGTTACAAAAATATATTTATTAATGCCAAT
>NZ_JBNRJY010000229.1:0-362 GCF_059414725.1 Wolbachia endosymbiont of Tuta absoluta | reverse complement strand
CATTATAAATATGAGTAATGATATCATTAATAAAAACTAAATACAAGATTGGACCCAGAATCGATCGATCGTTGACTCCTGAACACGTGGTCGCTACTTCCCGCGGCGGAGGTCGCTCGCACACTTTAGCCTATATAACTCCAGCACGCCGATTCAGCACTTACTCCTCTACTCTCGGGCTCAGCGCCAACACCTCGTCTGTACGTACCTAAAAAAAAAAACATAAAAAAAACCGTGTCGTGTGTTTAGCTGTCAAGGTCGCCTTGCGAAACTTTGAACATATTTACGTGATCGATCCAGAAAGTTTGATTGCAAGTGAACACACCAGAAAGTTATATAATAAGAACTGGATTCCAGTGTCA
>NZ_JBNRJY010000228.1:0-313 GCF_059414725.1 Wolbachia endosymbiont of Tuta absoluta | reverse complement strand
TTTTATTGAAATGTAAGTCATACCGCAACAACATTATTTTCTGCTCTAGAAAATTAATGACTTCGTCAATTGGGTCACTGGGCTCATAAATTAAATAGGCAGCAAAACAGCATAATAATCCAGCTAAAAGCACCAGTGGATAGGGGATAAATGGATGAAAAAACCAGCCCATTAGCGCAGTTGCTATCCCCAAAATAAACAAAAATCGAGGAATTACATTATAGAAAAACAGATCGATCCTGCGATACCCTCGGCTAGCGCTATGCATGCATCATTACCTGAGGCAATTGTAATTCCTTCAAGTAGTTCTTTT
>NZ_JBNRJY010000227.1:0-1097 GCF_059414725.1 Wolbachia endosymbiont of Tuta absoluta | reverse complement strand
ACTCTAACGGCCGATGTAGCGCAGTGGTAGTTCGACTGCCTGCGACGCAAAGGTTCCGGAGTCGATTCTCGGTGGGACACTCACAAAGTTGATATTTATCACTTCGTGAATTTGTTCCCGGTCTGGTTAGGACATTGAAGGGTGAACCACCTGAACGTCCGAAAAAGAAATGGTTCCGTGCTTCGGAGGGCACGTTAAGCAGCGGTCCCGGTTGCTGTCTATGATTTCTTAGACGGCGGTCGTTACACAACCATGTCAGAGGCCTACTACTCTACTAGTAGTAGGCGGTTGAAAAACTCTGACACCAGGGTTCATGGTGGCGTTGGGCGATTCGATGTCCCACACGAAAAAGAAAAAATAAGACAGACTCTGAGGCGCCTCACACACTGGGAACGCGAACCGACGCGTAGCGCGGAGCGGCAGATCCCACCACTGCGCGTTGACGCTTTGTCGGTGTGTTGCACTTGGCGGTTTTTCGATACGTACTGATGTACTTGCATACAACTTTAAAATCTGCGATTCCGCGCTACGCGACGGAGTGCGGTGCAGTGGGAAAGCCGCCTTACTTGCTAAAATCATTTTAGATATGGCAATGAAGGCCGTTGTAAGCAACTGTGCTAAGACGGATATCCGCACTGACCCGTGCGCGCCCTATCGTAGACAATTTATGACTTGCTGACTTATTTTATTCACGTTCTCTTCAGATATAAAAGGATAGTATTTTTTCCTTTGTTCCATTTTTCTAGTAATTCAAGGAGTCCAAAACTAGGAAATATTGTTTAACAGATATGTCGTAGTATTTCAGATAGTTCGAATATGAAATCAGAGATTCTCAGGGTAAGTAAATTAATCATATTTTTTTTTAATATTCGCATCACTCCAATAAACCAATTTGGGCAGCTCTCGAAATCATGTATTAATAAATAATACATACTTACACATATCACGCCTATAATCCCTTGCGGGGTAGGCAGAGCGTAAACGGCCGCATAGAACTGACATTTACGCCACGTCTGACAAATATTGAGGATCGATCCATATTGGGACCTATATTTTTCATAATTTTCTTGAATGATATTTTAAATTATTTAAGTAAC
>NZ_JBNRJY010000226.1:0-467 GCF_059414725.1 Wolbachia endosymbiont of Tuta absoluta | reverse complement strand
TGCCTGGTGCCAATTCAGTATTATTTTCTTGCATAAGGAAACAACGAAGGTCAGTCAACACTTTGCATCGCACCAGCACCACTAATCACTAAATGGTATAAAATGAAGTCGCTTGCCGTGTCCCTATGTCCCTATGTATGCTAAGATCTTTAATAGTATGCAACTGATTTTGATGCGGTTTTCTTTAATAGATAGAATGATTCAAGAGAAAGGTTTTAATGTACAATTCATGCCGGGAAAATTACTTTTTCCCGCGGGTAAACGGTTACTTGCGGGTGAAACTGTGCGGGCTGCTTTTATTATTATTTATTTATTTCCTGCAAAAAATGTGTTTAAACATATAATATAGATCAGTGTCTCACAAAACTGCAAAAACAGTTTGACTGTTAGATCGATCGATTTATCGATTCAACTATTGCGTATCAAGGGTATGGACTAGGTGTTGACTTGAGTCTAATAAGAGACTT
>NZ_JBNRJY010000225.1:0-537 GCF_059414725.1 Wolbachia endosymbiont of Tuta absoluta | reverse complement strand
TCGATCCGGTGGTTCTGTATGGAAGGGCCATCGCTCAACGGATAAAAGGTACTCTGGGGATAACAGGCTGATACCGCCCAAGAGTTCATATCGACGGCGGTGTTTGGCACCTCGATGTCGGCTCATCTCATCCTGGGGCTGAAGCAGGTCCCAAGGGTATGGCTGTTCGCCATTTAAAGAGGTACGCGAGCTGGGTTTAGAACGTCGTGAGACAGTTCGGTCCCTATCTACCGTGGGCGTTGGAAATTTGAGAGGATCTGCTCCTAGTACGAGAGGACCAGAGTGGACGAACCTCTGGTGTACCGGTTGTGACGCCAGTCGCATCGCCGGGTAGCTATGTTCGGAAGGGATAACCGCTGAAAGCATCTAAGCGGGAAGCCTACCTCAAGATAAGATTTCCCTAGGACTTTATGTCCTCTAAAGAGCCGTTGAAGACTACGACGTTGATAGGTTGGATGTGGAAGTGCGGTGACGCATGAAGCTGACCAATACTAATTGCTCGTGAGGCTTGACTATACAACACCCAAGCAGTTGTAT
>NZ_JBNRJY010000224.1:0-1378 GCF_059414725.1 Wolbachia endosymbiont of Tuta absoluta | reverse complement strand
TTCAAACAAAAGGCTAAAATGTAATGATTATGACTGTACATATAATAAAGGAAATAATAAGTCAGTGTTGCTAGCTCATAAAAGAGAAGATATTTTAGAAAATTGTAACAATGTCGATCGATCATCCATAATGTCAATCGTAAGAATGTTAAAGTGATTGTGATAACAGATGGTGAACGTATTCTTGGTTTAGGTGACCAAGGTATAGGTGGTATGGGGATTCCAATCGGAAAATTATCACTTTATACCGCTTGTGGTGGTATTAGCCCTGCCTATACTTTGCCAATTACAATAGATGTGGGAACCAATAATCAACAATTACTCAATGATCGATCACTTTTTCCAGCACCCACCAACAAAGAACAATTGATATTTTTAAGTTCTATTTTATGTCGGCTAAGTTGTATAACACCATTTTTTAGTGGATTTTGAAGCCATACATTAAACAACATATCTTGATTGACACCCCCAGGATAATCCACCATATGATTAAGAAAATTTCCAAGTGTAGCATGCTCATGTAAAAGTGCTCGATCGATCGCAATCCAAATACCGACAAATCGACTCGCAACACCTGTCAATTGAATCACACCATTATTTTGGGCAAAAACAGAACTTGGAAAGGTATTGAACAGCCCTGCAAGAAATGAGTTTGCACCATTGACCAATACACCACCTTTGATTCGCTCCATCCAAACAGGACCATCAACAGGTTGGTTTGAGATTTTTGAGGTCGCAGTCACGTCACCAATTGCTTCTAGAGAGGTCACGAGGTAGATAAATGCCATTGGAATAAACAAACTCCAAGAGAAACTAATTCCAAAGTGCATAGGTGTTGGGATTTGAATTAATGGGGCATCTTTTAAGCCTGAAAAATTTAAATAGCCCATAAAGCCTGCAAGAATATATCCAATCACTAAGGCGATTAAAATTGCAGAACTCTTAATCCAAACCACTTTAAATCGATTGAGTAAGATGATAATCGCCAATACTGTACATGACATAATCAGATTATCTTTGCTTGCAAAAGTGTGGGTGTCCATTGCTTGATAGCCACCACCCATACTGATAAGACCTTCTTTAATTAAGGTCAATCCAATCAGCAATACCACGATTCCTGTCACCAATGGTGTAATGAGTTTTTTCACCCAAGGTAAAATGCGTGATACACCCATTTCGATAAATGAACCTGCGATCACCACACCAAAAATAGAAGCCATGACTGCTTCAACAGGAGTACCCGCTGCTACCATTGCAGAACCAATCCCAATCATTGGTCCAATAAAGTTAAAGCTTGTACCCTGTACGATCGATCGTTGCTCATCATAAAACGACATCCCTATTGTTTTTGATTGCGATTTTCATTTGCCTTTCTATA
>NZ_JBNRJY010000223.1:0-4478 GCF_059414725.1 Wolbachia endosymbiont of Tuta absoluta | reverse complement strand
CCAGCATGTAACGCATCTTTTTGCGATAGAACAATATCAGTTGCTCCGGTATCAAGCAAAAACGTTATATTACGATCATTGACTTGAGCTTGAATATAAAAGTGTCCATCGTATGACTTTGTAAATTCAATACTTCCGCCATTTTGAACCCTTCCTTTGTACGGTAGAAAAGTGCTCAGAAACCTATTGCTTAGTTTATCCCCTTGTGAATCAATAAACATTGCAGTAATGACTATTATCAGTAGCCAAATAACTAGATTTTTTGCTGCATTCATATTATTAAAATTTGAAGCCATAAGAGTAAATTTTTAAGATTAGCGTTAAAAGCTATTATTAAAAATAAGTAAATTTTATTGTTTTAGTACAATATTTAATATATACTTTAAGGAGGTATGTTCGATTTAATTTCATGTCAGAAGCAAAAAATTTAATTTTAGCAACAATTCTTTCTATATTGATTATAGTATTATGGCATATTATTTATGATAATTTTCTTAACACGAGCCAAAGCCAACCATCGATTGAAAATATTGAACATATCGAATCTTCTAACGACCTTGCTCCTATGATATACCAAAATCGTTCTGAAATTATTAATTCTACTAGAGAACAGAGAGTTAATTTAACCAATAACATGCTTGAAGGATCAATTTCTCTGAAAGGTGCAAGGTTTGATGACTTAATCTTAACTAACTACCACTTAGAACCGAGTTCTTCTTCTCCACAAGTGGTGTTACTGTCACCTGCAGAATCAAAAGATGTATATTTCGCAGAATTTGGGTGGCTCGATCCGAATGAAAAGATTAAAGTTCCAGATTCTAAAACAGTATGGCAAGCAGATAAACTCAATCAAAAAGAGGTCAATTTATTTTGGGATAATGAAAATGGCATTTTATTTAGAATGAAAATTAGCCTTGACGATAACTACATGTTTAAAGTTGAGCAAATTATTGAAAACAATACAAAAGATAATGTAGTTTTGGTTCCCTATGGTAAAATCAATCGTAAACGTGATAATATTAACGAATCCTATTGGATATCACATGAAGGAGTACTAGGTGCATTTAACAATAAACTAGAGGAGTGGACATATAAGGATATTTCCAAGAAACGTTTAATAAAGGCCAGCACAAGTGAAAAAAGTTGGTTTGGTTTTGCTGATAAATATTGGTTTACAGCTATCATACCTGAAAAATCTGATCAAATAAATGTAAGTATTAAGCATACGAATGTTAATAACATTGATAAGTTTCAAGTAGATTTTGTTAAACCTTACAAACACATACTCCCTGGTGCAAGTGTTTCTACTCTGAACTACTTTTTTGCTGGGGCAAAGAAATTGAATTTACTTGATTCTTATAAAGACACTCTCAATATACCTTTGTTTGATAAGGCTGTAGATTTTGGTGTTCTTTATTTTATAACCAAGCCGGTGTTTTTACTGCTTGAATATTTTAACTTTGTTTTGAAAAATTTTGGCTTAGCAATATTATTGCTAACTTTAGTAATCAAACTTTTGATGCTTCCCTTATCTAATAGATCATATATTTCGATGTTCAAGGTGAAAAGCCTGCAGCCTGAATTAACTCGTATAAAAGAGTTGTACAAAAATGACAGCTTAAAGCAGCACAAAGAGACAATTGCGTTGTTCAAGAGAAACAATGTAAATCCAATGTCGAGCATTTTCCCTATGCTCATACAAATACCAGTATTTTTTGCTCTGTATAAAGTATTATTTGTTACTATAGAGATGAGACACGCCCCTTTTTATTTATGGATTAAGGATCTTTCAGCTTCTGATCCAACAAACATTTTTACATTATTTGGGTTGTTTAATTATAACTTTCCTATTTCTATAGGCATTTTACCTATAATTTTCGGCGCTACCATGATAATTCAGCAGAAGCTAAGTGAGAAAGATCAAACCAGTAAAGATGATATTCAAGTAAATGTTATGAAGTTTTTACCTTACATTTCCGTCTTTATTTTTTCTTCTTTTCCTGCCGGCCTGGTAATATATTGGATATTTAGTAATATTATAACTCTGGTTCAACAATACTTAATAAAGTTCTTCTTAACAAGAAAAGTCGGGATAAATGTCGAAAATACTAATAGTTAATTCAATTTATTATACCGAAATAGCGAACCTTTTGCTTGAAGGTGCAGTCGATAGATTAAAAGAAAGTCATGCAAGCTATGACATAATTGAAGTTCCTGGTGCATTTGAGATACCAGCTACAATTCTCTTTGCAGTAAAAAGCAAGAATGCTAATTATGACGGTTATTTAGCTCTTGGGTGCGTGATTCGCGGTGAAACTGATCATTATAAATACGTTTGTAAAGGAGTAATCGAAGGCTTAAATGAAGTTATTATGCATTATGCAATACCCCTTGGTATGGGCGTAATTACCGCTGACAGCAAAGATAAAGCACTAATTAGAGCTGACAAAAATAAAAAGAACGTTGGTGGCCATGCAGCCTCAACTGTTTTGCATATGATAGATCTACACAATAAATTAAAATAATGGAGGAAAAACCAGTAGATAAAAAGTGGCGCATAAAAAGAAGTACGGCAAGATTTCTTGCTGTACAAATTGCTTATTCAAATATTTTTGTAAGTTACAACAAAAGCACTTTTAAATTGGAAAATTGTGAGCTTAAGGACTACATAAGTACGTTGAAAGATATATTTGAATGTGAAGAATTTGAACATCAGTTCTTAGAAAACTTGTTATGTAAGGTTATAAAAAGCAGTGAAGAATATGATAAAATAATAGAGTCTTATTTACACCCAAGCTGGTCACTTTCACGATTAAATCTTATAAGCTTATCTATTTTGCGTATTGCAGTATGTGAGTTAATTGATTTTGATACACCAGCACCAATTGTTATTAATGAATATACTAACATTGCATCTGATTTACTTGATGCTCCAAACAAAATTGGCTTTATTAATGGGTTGTTAGATAAGGTAAAGGATGCAGTCAGACTAAATAAAAATCCTTAGCAAATTTCTTACAAGTATGTGAATATCTATTTTTTGAGACAGTTTCTACAATAAGTTTAAGTCATTAACACTAAAAAATGAAGGGAAGACTTATTCCTTTTATACTTGGCTGATTAATAATCTTTCTGGCTTTTCGTGTTCAACTTTTGGTGACTTAACAATTGAGCTTGGCACAAATTCGATGGTTAGTTCTTGAACATTATTTTCTTCAACGTTTAAACCTAACGTTTTTAACTCCTGTCCACAATTTATCTGTTCAAATGTACTATCCCCTTTCTTCTTGTATAGCTGATGTATATCAAGGAGTTTAGTGTTGCCAAGCAAGATTGGATCAGGATTATCAATATATCTGATCTGACCATAACTCTCAGCTTTGAATACTTCGCCTTTTGAGTTAGTAAAATCTATAGTATATTCACCATTTTCGTTCTTATAGTTCTTTTCAATAAATTCAAGATCTTTATTTGTTACCTGCAACATCAGGTATCTTTGAGAGCTACCAGCAACAATTCTCGGAGCTTTAAGTTCAGATATTTCATTATTTTTCATGAAGGAATATATTGCTAAACTAATCAGTGCAACAGTAACAAATGCTAAAACACTCATTCCAAGTGGTGTAGCTGCAAAAGCTGCAAGTGGAGCAAGTATATAAGTTGAAGACATCAAATATGGTGATGAAAGTGCTACTGCTGCGCCTATAACATACAGAGAAGTAAGTACTAAAAGTGCAGTATTTGTTTTTTGGAGCTGGCCACGGTGGTTTTTAAAAATTAACATAATTGCCTCATTTAAATTAATTAAAGTTGTATGTAAAGAATTATTATTGTCAACTTATAAACAATAAATTATCTACCACTTGAGCCGAAGCCTCCTTCATTGCGAGCAGTTTCTTTTGCATAGAATTCTTCTATGTTGTTCCAAATTATCTCAGGTACAGGAGTGATAAGAATTTGTGCAATTCTATCTCCTCTTTTTATTTCATATGGCTGATTACTTAGATTGATTAGGCAAACTTTAACTTCACCTCGATAATCGGAGTCTATAGTGCCCGGAGAATTTAAGACAGTGATTCCATGTTTTGCAGCAAGCCCAGAACGTGGGCGGATTTGCCCCTCAAAACCGTTTGGTATTGCAATCACAATTCCAGTTGGAACAAGTAATCTCTCAAGTGGATTTAAAACAGCAGAGTCATTCAATGCAGCATAAAGATCGATCGATGTGGTCCTTTGATACATATAGCCTAAAAAATGGCCAGCTGGACTTTTCACGGCGGTTGATGATATTTAGCTGAAAATCATTGATTAATAGGAGAATATTTACATGAACGTATTGTGGTGTATGTAAGTACATACAATGCATAAAATATTATGCATTTAGTAGGTATGCCATTGTTGATAAAGTTGAGTCACACTTCTGGAAGTCTTTGCTTTGCTGTTATTCATGACTCCACATGTGTATTATTTTAGCATGT
>NZ_JBNRJY010000222.1:0-400 GCF_059414725.1 Wolbachia endosymbiont of Tuta absoluta | reverse complement strand
TATACTTAGTGATAGAGTCGAAATTCCGATTTTGTTAATAATTAACTTGCATTATTTGTTAGATTACTTGAGTGTGCCATAATAAGCGGTGTTTTCATAAAACTTTCAAAACCCCTTTCGTCAGAAAACTGGATCGATCATGCATGTTGAATGGTGAACCGCACCGCCGGCTCCATCGATTTTTTATTTTTTAATTAAAAAAAAAAAAAAAAACGTTTTCTGAAATATTTATTTACAGGAAGCTGTTAAGTTTTATGGTTTCAATGCACCCTATCAGTATTCGAAGGGCTGTCCCTCACGCCCTGTATATTTTTTATATCCTGATCGATCGAACCCACGACCCCGGCGTAGCAGGCAGGGTTACTATCCGCTGCGCCATCTGGCCAGTCAATGTTTCAGG
>NZ_JBNRJY010000221.1:0-691 GCF_059414725.1 Wolbachia endosymbiont of Tuta absoluta | reverse complement strand
CCCCGCTACCCGCGACTTGCGAGCTTTCTCCAGGAGAGGCACCACGTCTGCTGACGACACGTGCACTATATGCACGCGGACGCTGCACAGACAAAACTAGACTTTATTTACTAGTTATTTTTTGTCAGTAGATACGCTGATCGATCGGAAATCGCAATATTTTTCGTCTGATAGATGCATGCGTTACAAGTGGAAAACCACCTTATGATGAATTATAGTGCCATGCTAAAATTCGAAGGGATCGATCTTTGATACAATATCTTGTGCCTCCAGTAAAACAACTGTAAAATTACTTACGACTCATAAATCTACTATAAAATACTTATATATACTTTTATCTCCTCGACTCGAGATGACTGTTAAAAATTACTCCCAAAAAATTGTATACTCCGGGGCTCAATTAGAGCGTTCATTACAATCTTATTTCATGCACCAAAGGAAGGGTAAATAACAGAGAAAAATTATTTACCTTTTTTAAATTCTGCTAAAATTATTTCAGGGGGCCAACTAACCCAATAAACCAAACAAGTTTTTCCAAAGAAAGATGGTTCTTTAAAAGGTTTATAGATAAAAAACAACTTTGCAAATATTTTGGTAGGATTTTTTATGGAGTATTCTCATATTCTGGCAGCTCCCACTCCACCCGAAGCTCGTGGATTCGATCGATCTTTCAAAATATTTGCAAAAGATC
>NZ_JBNRJY010000220.1:0-316 GCF_059414725.1 Wolbachia endosymbiont of Tuta absoluta | reverse complement strand
TAGTGACCGATAGCAAAAACCCAGGACGGGCTGGTGATAAGGAACAACTTTTAATATGAATAACCCAAATCAGCTGATCGATCTTAATATTGAAACCTTCTTGAAGCCTGCGAATAGCTAATGACTGCTAACTACTTGCCGAGTGATGCTGGCTTAGAATAGCATCACCCCATTTCTTTTCCGTGGGTGCCGTAAGAGACGACTAAGGACTCTAGGGTTACAGGGATGTATAAGGGACGCTATGTAAGGATATACCTACATCTATATTGTAATATCAACTGTGATAAAAAGAGTTGTCTTCACCTAATGAGCTGCT
>NZ_JBNRJY010000219.1:0-4588 GCF_059414725.1 Wolbachia endosymbiont of Tuta absoluta | reverse complement strand
AGATAACTTACAACAATCAAACCTTTTATATACTTATACAAATATAAAAAGACTTTTATTTTTTTATAAAAGTCTTTTTATATTTGTATAAGTATATAAAAGGTTTGATTGTTGTAAGTTATCTAAGTGCTAGAGTCTAATTAATAAGTCTGCTTGAAGCCGCTCAGTGTTTGTACAGTTGTACCTGCGCAACTTGCTTCAAAATTTCTGCTTGTTGCTGAGCATGGATATTAGCATAACCACATGCAGGAGATGCAGCAGCAGGTCTTGCAATGCACTTAGGTCTTTTTGCTTGAGCATTGAGGCCAGACAATACCTCTTCTATCAATGGGTTGACAAAGAACCATCCTCCCATATTTTTTGGTTCCTCTTGACACCATATAATTTCAGCGTTCTTATATTTTTCGAGTTCATTGTTTAGTTTATCGGCCGGGAATGGATAAAATTGTTCTAAACGCACTACTGCTATATCGTTTATTTTTTGTGCTTCAAGCATTTCAATTATGTCGTAATAAACTTTACCACTACATATTACAACTTTACGTATTTTATCACTTGCAACTAAACCTGTTCTACACTCTGGAATTACCGTAAGAAATTTTCCTTCAAAGTCAGAAAGGTTAGAAACTGCGCTTTTATGACGCAATAGTGATTTAGGTGTAAACACCACTAAAGGCTTACGAAAATCTCGATTAATTTGTCGGCGTAAAGCATGAAAATAATTCGCAGGAGTAGAGCAATTAACCACCTGCATATTATCCTCTGCACAGAGCTGCAAAAACCTCTCTATACGAGCAGAACTATGCTCAGGCCCCTGCCCTTCATAACCATGAGGCAAAAGTAGAACTAGACCACTTGACCGCAACCACTTTGTTTCTGCAGATGAGATAAATTGGTCGATCATAATTTGCGCGCCATTTGCAAAATCACCAAACTGCCCTTCCCAGAGCACAAGTGAATAAGGAGAATCAAGGCTATATCCATATTCAAAACCCATCACAGCATACTCAGATAGTGCGCTATCTATAACTTCAAAGCGAGCTTGCTTCTCACTTATGTTGTTCAGTGGAATAAACGTTTCTTCTGTTACTTGATCAACAAGTCTTGAATGACGGTGCGAGAAGGTACCGCGACCAGAATCTTGTCCTGACAAGCGCACTCCTATTCCTTCTTTAAGCAATGACGCGAATGCAAGACTTTCACCAGTTGCCCAGTCTATGTTGCTACCGGAATTTATACTGTCTATTCTGCCATCAAGTATTCTTCTGACTTTATTATTGAGATTAAAACTACTTGGAATATTGCTATTTATGTGTACACCCAATTTTTTTAGCTCATCTGGTGAAACACCAGAGTCCGTATAATATTCACTCAAATCGTTCAACTTTGCTCTCCTGAGTTTTAACCACACTCCATCAAACCAGTCAGCTTTCTTCGGAGTATAAGTCGTTGACTCAGTAAGGCTTTTATCCAATCTTGTTCTAAATTCGCTGCGTAATTTACTTACTTCATCGCTACCTAGCACTTTCTCTGCAGTCAGCTTCTCTTCGTACAGCGTGCCTGGAGTTTTATGCTTTGATATTGCTTTATACATAAGTGGCTGAGTAAAATTTGGCTCATCGCCTTCATTATGGCCATATTTGCGGTAGCATATTATGTCAATCACCACATCCTTTTTAAATTTCTGCACATACTCCATTGCCAAATTCGCAACAAAACTCACAGCTTCTGGATTATCTCCATTAACATGAAATATTGGAGCTTCTATTGATTTTGCTACATCAGTGCAATAAAAAGATGAGCGTGCACAATTAGGATTTGCAGTAAAACCAACTTGGTTATTAATGACAATATGCACGATACCACCAACTTTATAACCTTCAATGTTGCTCAAAGTCAGGGTTTCAGCAACCACTCCCTGCCCGATAAAAGCTGCATCACCATGAATTGATATGCCAAGCACAGATCTCGTATTTTGTTTTGCTCTTACTCTTCCAGCTAGAACCGGATTTACCGCCTCAAGGTGAGATGGGTTAGGACATAAACTTAAGTGTATTTTTTTACCACCAGCAAGTGCTCGATCAGAAGAGTAACCAAGGTGATATTTGACATCACCAGACACCTCAAGACCACTTGGATATGCAAGGTTGCCTTGAAATTCAGACAGCATTGCCGCATAATCTTTTCCCATCACTTTGGTTAGAACATTGAGCCGTCCTCGGTGGGCCATACCAAGAACTATTTCTTCAATACCAAAAGCTGCAGAATCACTAATAACTCTTTCAATTGCAACAATGGCTGACTCCCCACCTTCGATAGAAAAACGCTTATATCCAGGAAATTTCATATGGAGAAATTGCTCGAACATCTCAGATTCAATCAAGTGCCTTAGTATTTCTTTTTTATCCTGAGGGCTTAGCGTATAGACCTGATTTTCAATTTTCTCCTGCAGCCAAACTCTTTCCTCATAAGAGGAAATATGCATAAATTCAAAACCGATATTCTTGCAGTAAATATCTCTGTAGATTCTAGTGTCACTTGTAGGAGAAAGATTCAAGTATTTTTGATAATCTATTTCCTTATTTACATGCGGTGATAATGGATTTAAGTCTGCAAAAAAGTGACCATAAAATCTGAAAAAATTTGCTAAATCATCAACATCTACCTTAGCTTCATTCTGTGCCCTGCAGGGTTCTGCTTTATTAACTTCTAAATTGCTCGAAAAAATTCTGTGCCAATCTTCTCCAATTGATTTATCGCCTTGCAAGTAACGGCTATAAATTTCTTCCACAAATTCGACATTATCGCCATAAAGGCAGCTTAAATTCGACATAATCACTACAAAAGATATCAAATACTTATAAGTATAACTTAAGTTTTTTAAAAAAGAACTCCTTTAGTTTCTAATTATTAAGTTATACAAACACTGTAATCCGAGTTTTCCAGAAAGGGTGTCATTCTAGACTGACATCTAATCTTTCCATAAATGCTGTATTTCAACATAAAACAACTATACTCATCAACTTGTGCCCAATCATAATTCCTAGATTCCAGTGTTAGCTACTTGTTTTTTGGATTTCTATACTATTGCTGATTGAAGATTATTGAAATTTTTTGCACATTAAGGAACGCAAGCGTTTATGAGTCAGAGGATAAGTCATATAACATTTACTCGGTCTTAATACTTTGAATTTATATTTAAGTAAACGATAAACAGTAATTGGTATGAGTGATCTATTTAAAAGTGACAATTATGATAAAAATCTCAATTCTTTGATAAGAGTCATAAAGCTGAAGGATACAAAAAAAATTAATGAACAATATGATGAAACACTGAAAGATTTATCTCAAGCTCTGAAGAATTTTACAAACAACGCAAAAGATGTAGCCAAATTTGTTATATATAGCGACTTGAATAATTATGTAGAACCTTTGAGCACAAAGCCACTCGGTTTTATTGGAACATTAAAAGGGATATTAGATAGAGTCTTGGGAAAAGATATTCCAACTAATGATAATGACATAAAAAATTTTGTTGGTGATGAATTATCAGGTTTCACTATAGAAAAAGCAGCCGAATACACAAATATTTTAAGTACAATTAATCTATTCAAGAAAGGACTTAAAGAAATTTTAGATTCGAAACAGAGTGGAAAAGGCAATAAAGAACATAAATCATACGAAGTAAGCACGGAAAATAAAACGACATCAAAGCAGAAGGAAGATACTCCTAAGCTGCAAAAAGGAAAACAGCCGGCAGGAAAATCAGGTATGAAGAAAATAAAACGGCCAACAACGGCACCTCCGCCACCTCCTACTGCCTCAAAAAAGGTACACTTTAAACCAGAAATAGAGAATGTATCTCCTGAAGATTCAGGCTATGAAAGTTCATTAAGTGAAGAGTCTGGAAATGAGGAAATATCAAATTATCAAGAGAAAAGTAGTAAATCTTCAACAAAAGATTCGGAAGACTCAAAGTTAGCTAAAAAGGAGCCAACTCACAAAACGAAACCTAAGAAAAATGCAGGAACAAGAAGAGGATATAAAAAGAGACAGGCTCCAGAGCCACCAGCGCTAAACGCTACCAATCAAGAAATTAAGCAAGAAACTAAAGAAGATAAATCTGAAATACTGTCAAATCCTAAAAGGCTAGATATTGTTGATCAACAAGTGAGCACGAAACCAATAATAGTAGAAGTGACTTCGCAAAAATCAGCTGAAAGTAAACCAATCCTGAAAAAATCTGCTGATAAAGCATCATCAGAAGTAAAAGCGGTTATTATAAAAGAAAAAGTAAATAGCAAGAAGGACGGTAGAGTAAAGTCAATAGTAGGAAAGTTTGAGCAAAATCAAGTTGCTAAGAGCAAAGCCACCCCTGCAACACAAGCAGATATCGGTATGAAGAAAGATCCTGCACCATCGCAAGAAACTGCCTCCCAATCTCACTCATTTCTTACTATTACCCACAAATATAAATGGACATAAAAATAAAGTATTACAACATTAAAGTTTGCAAACATTGAGGGTAAAAAATGGCAAACAGGAATAATGAATGGGCTGAAAATGAATTTGGAGATGCTGTACTTGG
>NZ_JBNRJY010000218.1:0-835 GCF_059414725.1 Wolbachia endosymbiont of Tuta absoluta | reverse complement strand
ATACCCGTTTCGATAACATGCTAGCTAAGGACTTTTCACCACAAGTGCCATTGGTCCTGAAAGCAATTATACTGTGATATACTGTTTCAAAGCTTTATCTTGAACGTACTCACGGTCATAAAAGTACAAAGAGGGCTTTTGGGGTGGTATGGGATCGATCTATATCCGTCCGCGACACTTCCCCCCCCTTTCTGCGTCTGGTCTGGCACTGGAACTATTTATTCCCTCGCCCCCTACTTTACCGGTCCATTGACTAAAGGGATCGATCAGACTATGAAACTGAACAACGTTTACTATGGTGCCTATGTTGGGAAACAACTACTTATTAATACCTATTTAATATTTTATGTTAATGCGGACAACGCCGCGGGTAACAGCTAGTCATATCATAATAATACAATGGCATACAACTTAGCGATTTCTATAATGGAGAATTATTGTATTGTATTGTATTGTATTGAGTCTGAGATGAAGTCTATCAAACTACAGGCTACAATTTACAGGTGAAATTCGACGATCGATCCTAAGTAAGTTTTTAAAATGGATACGTCTACATTAAATTTTCGCCTGAAACTCCGCCACTTAATAAAGGCACACGTTACCCGTAAATAAACACAAATCACTCCGTAATAAACACACATTCCACCTCTAAATAAACACTAATTTCACCCGTAAATGACATACACTTAACCCACAAATAAACACACATTCCTCCCCTTAATAAACACACATTCCACTCTTAAATAAACACACATTCCACCTCTAAATAAACACATTTCACCTCTAAATAAACACACATTCCACCCTGTAATAAACACTGTTCTCTCCTAAATGA
>NZ_JBNRJY010000217.1:0-279 GCF_059414725.1 Wolbachia endosymbiont of Tuta absoluta | reverse complement strand
TTTTGTCCAATTCTACGTATTTTTTGGCGTATTGCAGCACATTTTCTAAGCCGTACTTCTTATTACAATCGAAAGTAGTACTATTTGTATTCAAAACCATTTACGATGAACGCAAATCCTTTATTGACGGTTTTATGATCGATCCTTCTGTTACAGTTGTACCAGAGCTATTGCCTTTACCTTTTAGAAGAACAAGATGCTCTTCTGACCTTTCTTCCTTACTCAACTTTGAAGCTGCATCACCAAAAGAAGGTTTCTCTACTATATGCATGTAAGAAC
>NZ_JBNRJY010000216.1:0-378 GCF_059414725.1 Wolbachia endosymbiont of Tuta absoluta | reverse complement strand
GCTGTTCCTGTTTTACTACTTCTATAGGCAAATCAAAACTATAACTAGCATCCAAACAATCAAATAGCTCTTTCTTAATTAAGAGATCGATCTCAAATTGAATCGTCCATTACACGCGGCATCACAAAACGCGTGGCGGGAAATCCGCACAATACGCGATACCCTCCCGTCCGAACGGTTTTGAGTGACTGGGTGGTGCGGCGCCGACACCAACGGTTGGCGCCGTCAGGCGGTCTTCGCGCACGTCGCCAGTCTCGCCCTGCGAGTGAGAAAGGGACAACACACGCCCAGAGCGACGCGTGCGATCGAGCACCGCGCCGCATTCATAGACCGTCATTAATACCTAACTTACCCTAGCATAACAACGCTAAATATTAA
>NZ_JBNRJY010000215.1:0-720 GCF_059414725.1 Wolbachia endosymbiont of Tuta absoluta | reverse complement strand
CCAGGTAAAATTGGTGATAGGGCTCCACACATCAACTTTTTGGTCCAACATCCAGATTTTCCAGAATTCACAACACAAAAGAAAATAAATTTCGAAATGAATCCTTCTAAGTATCCTTATCAAAGAAACCAATTCAGGCGTAGAACGTTTTAAAATATAAGATTTACTATCAGCAGCACCTCGAGTTACCCTCTTGTTAAGGGATCGATCAAGTGCGGGCTATAAGTGCTCTATATACCTTTAAAAGCTCTGATTTTTATCCATAATTACTTTACCGATTCTTTTTTGTTTCTTAATTAAATAACACTTATAAAATAGGAACTTTTGACAAAACATGCTCTTGGTTGTTCATTGAATTAAGCTATCAAATTACTGTTTAAAAAATTGGCGCCGCTTATGTTACTAAAAAAATAGAAACATAATACTTGATTACGCTCGCGTACACCTGAGACATACAAATCCATGGTTCGTATAGCGTTATATGAAATTTGATACTATGATCTATAGACAAGATTACTACAAACAAAAAAATATATATTTACTACTCAAAAATACATATTTTAGGTATAAAATATTCATACGTTGAACACAGGTAGGTAGGTAATTTATTTTTATTATAATCTTCTTCCGTATACCTACACATCAAATGAGATGATAAGATTAAATTATCAATACAGATAAGGAAAACATAGAGGCTGTTTTATCGAATCCTTAATGAGG
>NZ_JBNRJY010000214.1:0-2351 GCF_059414725.1 Wolbachia endosymbiont of Tuta absoluta | reverse complement strand
TAATTTTGCTGTACGATACTTGTCATACGTACAGGCTTGGCTCGCCACAACTTTAATATCTATCCCAATACGGGTTGCTAAAATTATCTCAATTATTCAAATTAATGTTTATTTTAAAAAATAGAAATATAAGTCAAGATGTTGTAGATTCAATACTATATAAAGTCGATATTAATGATCGATCATGATAAAATCTGAAGTGGCAACATTCGTAGTAACTGTCAAACTTCCTTCACTTCGAGGCGCATGTGGTTTTGTTGATTTCTTTCGTGGGTTTTTGGGTTATATTGTGAAAAAACTTGTTGTAAAGTCCTTAATATTAACCAAGGCAAATAGAAAAATATGGCTGCAGGCGTAGTAGAAAATATAATTGACAAATTTGACTCATTTACACGGAAACCTGTGAAATTCCTAACTGTTCAGGTGGATGCGAAAGACGACATCAAAAATTTAGTAAAATCTCTGTACGACTTCACAAAATCAGAAGAAAACGATGAGAAGAAGGAAAAAAAGAGTGCCCTGCCTGAATTAATCGTGCACGATTTTGATGAGGAGCAGATTTGGCAAGAAATAGAACTTCAAAATACCGAATGCTGGGATCGATCAAAATGAATATATATTAGAATAAGAACTTCAACTAAATATTAATACGCAAAATTGTCTCGTCTGCAATGGCGATACACAATTTTCCGAATAACCCTCAAATATTTATCAGACGTGGCGTAAATGTCCGTTTTTTGCGACTGTTTAAGCTCTGCCTACCCCGCAAGGGATAGACGTGATATGTGTATGTCGTATCTGCGATCGATCATATCATATAACTTACTTCATTTTTATATAATTCTTGTGTTCATTTGAGGTAGATACAATCTGTCTTCTTCATGCATTTATATTTTAGATTTTATTTATAAATCTCAAAGCAGTTATAAATAGCTATCACCTTTAAATATTGCATTCCATAAAGGTTACTGCGTGGGTTGCTATTGAATGCCTAATAGAATATACTATACCTACATTATTCCAACCTGGAATAATGTAGGTATAGTTTGTACTTATATTAAATTGATGTAGAGAAATACTTTTTTAAATATTAGTCCAAGATCTGAAGTAAAAAAAAACAATGAATTTCTTGGAATTCGACGAATTTTAATAAGACGCTGTTAAAACTCGCCAAGTTTTAATTAAAGGCCTGGCCTTTTGTACTAAAATATATTTCTTTTAATAAGTTACTTCGCTTTGAATATCAAAGATGATCGATCCTGTGTTGCCAGATGCTATTTTTAAAGCCGCAGATGTATTTTTATTTAATTTGCACTGAAACAAAGTTTTAAATTGTCTCATATAAATCAAGTTTTTTTTAAATGTAGCATTGTTTAGCTATATTTTTCGAATCAACGCAGATAATGTTTTCAGTGAAGATAAATAAGTTATTTATTGATATGCCAATAGCGAGTTTGCTCAAAAAACTCAACGTTTCAATCTCCCCAATAGAGGGAGTGTCCAAAGGGTTTCTCCAAGTTTAGCGACAAATATAAAATTAGTCTTCATTTCGCCTAATACTAAGGCTAATTATTTAGGTCAACAATACATGCTTGATAAAACTGTGAATTATGTACATTTAAATTGGCCCGATGGCGTAGTGGATACTGCCTGCTACCCCGAGGAACGTGGGTTCGATCCCCAAACAGAACAAGTTTTCGAATATTTGTGTTGAGTCTGGGTGGTTTCTTTGTATTTTTTTCACAAAAAATAAGTATTCATGTATTATATTATCTATCTAGTTCCCATAGTTCAAGCTTTGATTAGTTTGGGGCTAGAAAGTGCTATGTGAAGTTTCCAAGATAAAGATTTAAAAAAAGTTATGAGAAAACTGGTTTGGTGGTGGTTGGTTTCTTTGTATTTTTTCACAAAAAAAAATTATTCATGTATTATATAAAATAAATAGTTGTAATTGTTAAAGCTTTGATTAGTTTGGGGCTAGATAGTGCTGTGTGAAAAAACCAAGGTAAAGATAAAAAAAAAATATATGAGAAAACTAAAAAATATTTTCCAAGTGCCCGCATCCTGGCAACACCGCGCAGATGTCCATGCGCCTGCGCACGCTCTGCGACATTACGCGCGTAACGACGCATAAACGCACTGAAGCGTGGTCACACTGATTGGATACCTATTTCTGATTTAATAGGATCGATCCGACTTCTTAACTGTATTAAACTTCAGTTTCAGTAAAACTCCAATCACTTTATAACATTTATTTTCACTTCACAAATTCCACGTCTTATCGCTACCAAGCTCCAGAACCGACTGCCTGACTCCTCTTGCAATTCCATCCCCGTCAGCCAAACTCCCTC
>NZ_JBNRJY010000213.1:0-617 GCF_059414725.1 Wolbachia endosymbiont of Tuta absoluta | reverse complement strand
GATCGCTTAAAAAACCAATCTATATTGTACAAACCATCATTTACTTGTTTAATTTTTTAACCTCTCTTTCAATATTACAGCTTTCCCAAACATTTTAAAAATCTTTGATTTTAAATAAGAAAACTTTAACTCACTCAAGTGCTTATTTTTTGGCTTGCATTCTTATCATTTTTCTGTAGAATTATCGCCACGTTGCCGGCATAGCTCAGTTGGTAGAGCAACTGACTTGTAATCAGTAGGTCCACAGTTCGAATCCGTGTGCCGGCACCATTTTTACTTAGCCTCGCTTTTTTAGTGAGGCTTTGTTGTTTCTGAATGATGCTTTTTGCATCGTCATATTCGGTTTTCTTTTTCCGATTTCTTCAATTGAAAAATCTTATCTTTATGCTTTTATCGCACTGATCTGTATATAACGCACGATGCCCTCGTTAAATAGTGTTTCGCAGAGCTTGGCAGTCATCTGTATTTTGAATTGATCGATCAACCACTAACTGCCTAATTAAAAAAATTGATACAACATAATGAAAAATACTTAATGTAGAAAAATCTTTATTATCAAACAAAAAAGACAAAAATTTCGACTTATCATAGATGCTAAACAAGTTGAAAGCAAAAAT
>NZ_JBNRJY010000212.1:0-330 GCF_059414725.1 Wolbachia endosymbiont of Tuta absoluta | reverse complement strand
ATTTAATCGATGCATTGACACACCACTTTTTAATCCAGCTTGCTCTACTACTTTCTCAAATTCCTCTGTAATATTTAATGCATAGCCCTGCGCTTCCAGTAATGATACGTGCTGATCGATCTTTATTCCATAAAAATATATGGCGGTAAAGTAATAACAATTGAAATTTATAGTAGAACCTTAGTCATACGTGACCACGACCCCTATAAAAAACTGGAAACGTTGGAATTGTAAAATCTTAAATAATCACAATGAATCCGCTTTTTTATGATGTGATGAGTAATAAGCAAACTCTAGAAATTATTATGAGTTCAGTCCATATATTATGTT
>NZ_JBNRJY010000211.1:0-2063 GCF_059414725.1 Wolbachia endosymbiont of Tuta absoluta | reverse complement strand
GGTCTACATTGCTAACCGTTTTCCTGTGGGAATAAGATATTTTATCGTGATAAAATGTAGTCCATGTTACTTAAGCAAGGATGTTTTAGCTTATTAACGAGTTCATCGATTATATAAGGTAAAAATTTGCCTATTTGTTATAAAATACCCCTACTTATGTTCTAAAATTCATCCAAATCGGTGAAGCCGTTTGAGAGTGTAGAGGTAACAAACATACAGTACACACACACAAAATTGCAGATTTACAATAATAATACTGATTATACGGGGTGTATGTGACGGTGTACCGAAAACTTTGCAGTTATGATCGATCAATCAAATATTTTTTTGGGTATAAGAGTAATAATTCGGCCAATAAAATAATGATTTGGCAGCATGTATGACATGATTATTAATTGGGCCGCAGTTTTACAATGCGGTAGCAGAGATTCGTTTCAGTAAGCAGTTTCTACGGCTAGATTGCATTATAAAATCTTTGGTTTACAACAAATAAATTGTTTGGTTGCGTAAGTGACCAAATCGTTTACCATGTCTACTATATGCCATGCACGATATGCTTTGTATAAGTGTCATTACCAAAAGCATGAGTATGTAAAAGCCACTTAAGAGAAAATATAACCTTTATTTGCTCTTACATGTCTTTTATGATAGGTCCAACCTATCCTAATCTTTATAGGCGTTTGACGCAATTTTTAGACAACTTGCAAAATTTTCTGACGCGGGCGTGTACTGGAGACGACTCTGCCATCAGGGCTACCGCGTCTCAGCCATTGCCCGCAAATTACGCAAGTTTTCTAAAATGTTATACCTTTCCGTGTTTTAAATATTTATGTTTGACGTCATGTTAGAACTACAACTTAGTGCGTTGTGCCAGAACCCGAGGAACGTACCAAATTTAAATTCGGTTCAGAAGTATATACATTGCAGAGTTGCTGCCCAAATTATTTTTTTGCGCCCTAATCACAATTTATGCTCAACAATAGTAGTTTATGCATCTGTCATATAATGGGGGTCATTAGAATGCGAGTGTCTGTTTATCGAGGCGTAGCCGAGTGTGATAATAGTTTGACACGAGCATTCTAATGCCTAATTATATGCAGTTGCATTCACAATTTTATCTACACTCTAAACAAAAAACTCAGTTGAACATTTTTCCAAACGTCCGCACCGGCGATTGCAAGGCCCGATACATGACCAAATTCTGAACTGAATGTCTGAACAACAATAACTAAACAACTGAACAACAACTGAACAACACTGAACAACATCTAAACAACTGCTCAACATCTGAACAACAACTGAACAACATTTGAAGAACATTTAAACTACAACAGAACAAAAACCTATTAGAACAACTGAACACCATCTGAAAAATTACCGTACAACAACAACTGTCAGGTGCGGCGGAAGATGGCGATTTGGAGTATGGGCAAAAATATTAACTTCGTTTCATTTCTCAACTTTATCGTTGTAAGAGTTTTCTCATTAAGTCATTACGCTTCTGTAATTTATGTTAAACCGTAGTTTATATAGGCAGAATGCATAAAGCAGGTCTTTATGCAAGTCTTTATGCAACTGTTTACGAATTCATAATTTGAACATTATGAGACGAGTGTAGATTAAATATATTTTTGGTGATCACGAGTTGCTGCCGGAATAGTAATTTCAGCTTACCAAATATATTATTTTGTACTTACAATAATATAATACCAAGTTTTACTTACCGCTTAAATAACATCATTTATTTATATCAAAAATTATCTTTTGAAACCCAGATTTTTTGTTTTGTATTTTATTCTAAGTGTTCCTGCACTTGTAATCGCTGATTTCCTGGGAGACTGGGAGCAAGTAATGGAGTCGTGACAGATGGAATCGGAAAAATTACCTAGTTGGTTATTTGTTCTGCAATTTTTACAACGGTTTTTAATAGATATCTTACGATTAGGGTTACCTTAGCTTTGCCTTTCCTCTACCTCTTCTTTTCATGGAAGACAAGTACCGTGATACCTACTTACGATGTATTTATCAATTTCAGGAAGTTATTAATACAATGAGCAATGATC
>NZ_JBNRJY010000210.1:0-33828 GCF_059414725.1 Wolbachia endosymbiont of Tuta absoluta | reverse complement strand
ATGACCACGGAACTCCTGACTGCCGAGTAGGGAGGCGGCGCTGGCGTTGCAGCAGGCTTAGCCGTATGCACTTGGTTGTTGAACCCTATGGACAAACAAACTGCTCACTTTAATGTATTCAATTCAAACCTAAATTGCGGTTTGCCTACGGGTGTAAGGGAATACCGAAAACTTTCCAGGCATGATCGATCCCAGTGTCAAGCACTGGGATGACACCATTTGTTGTAAACTCACTTTTACTCTATGGTTATACTACCTTACCGCTATCCTGAACGGATACCAATATTTACCCATTAAAAACAACAACATTTTTCCGAATAACTGTAATTTAAGGCTAAATCAACGCAAACTAATTTCTACTTTTTTCAATGATTTCTTTTGCTTTTTCCACATTAGCCCATTCTCCAACTGTCACCGTTTTTCCCTTTTCTAAATCTTTATAATGAGAAAAGAAATGAGCTATTTTATCTAGTAAGTTTTTAGATAAATCAGAATAGTTTTTTATATTGTCATAATAGCTATCAACACTGGAGATAGGTACAGCTAATATTTTTTCATCCTCTCCTTTCTCGTCTTTGGTAAGTAATGCACCTACTGGACGCACTGATATCAAAACTCCAGGCGCTAAAGGAAATTGAGTTAGCACCAAAACATCCGCAGGGTCACCATCACCTGCGCAGGTATTTGGTATAAACCCATAATTGCAAGGATAAGTCATTGAGGTAGACAAAAATCTGTCAACTTGTAACAACCCAAGCTCTTTATTAAATTCATACTTTACAGGCTCAGCATTTGCACTTATTTCAATTACTACATTTATTTCATCTGGTTTTGTTGTTACTTTGCTTAAATCCATGGATTACCTCGTTATTCAAGAGAAGATATTATATAGCATACACTTTAAAAGTGCTACATTTATCATTCATAAGTAGAGATTCATGATTGAATAGGACCATTTGCAAAACTGTTAATAGTTGTATCATTGATCGTTGAATGTGGCGGTTCTTGAGGTGATTTTAGTAGTTGAAATAAAGCATATACTATTACGATAGTAAGCATTGCAGCAATTACTAGATTAGCAAAATTATCCTGTGGTAGGACACCTTTTATTGGATTAAATAATTTTTGCTCCATAAGGAAATAATCAGCAACATATAACCCAACAGACAATACAAACATACCTAAAATAAGTTTACAGACTGTGTTTTTATGATTTTTCTTGCTGATAATGAAATTTGGCCTACATTTATTCTCTTCTTGTGGCACTGAGTAGTATATATTTTTAGGGCTTGTTACTAATTGTTCAAATTCATCACTGTTTTGGTTTTTTAACAGTTGCTCCAGGGTGTTTTTTGTATTCTTAGGATATATTAATCCATCCATTTTTAATGCTCTCTCTCGTCGATCCACATCCTCATGATCGATTGTATATTCGATGGTTCCATCTCTACTTGATAGCTCGATCCTTTGTAGTGAGCTAGCTAAGAACATTATATAGCTCTCTATTAATGGATCTTCACATATCTCTGATACTTCTCTTTTTACTGTTTTGTTAGATGATGAAAGTTTTTTATAATGACTACCCAAAGAAAAGAACAATGCTATATCTTTATCTACTTTTATATTGTGAATAGAATAATAGAAATCAATAATGCATTTACTTAAGGTAAATTCTCTGTCATATTCGTTTAATGCATTTTCTTCACTTAGTAACTTTCTAACATCAATAAGCACCTTATTTTCAAAATCTTCTACTGCTTTAAATATTGATTCTCTTTTTGGATTTGCCAAAACGTTAAGTAAATCTAATTTTCTTCCATCTACTACTTCGTGTATGTCTTTACCTAACTCAGACTCCTTAATAACTTTACATATTTCATCTATGATATCTTGAGTGCTCAGATTATTACTTCCGCTTAAAATTTTATAAGCTTGAGTATAAATTAAGAACAACCCTTGTAGACTAAATTGTAAGTTAAAATATTTATCTAATGATTCCTCTTTTTTTCTAACGAATGAAGACAAACCAATATGGTTTCTATGGTCTATTTTACCAGTTAAGTTAGCATGTTGAAAAACGCCTAAAAAAATAAACAAGGCCTCTAATAAATTACCCTTACGAACAATTTTTATTAGTTCTTCAACTTCCTTAACCATTGCTAAAACCTATAATGTTCTACTTTATAGTATAAGGGATACATGGCAAAATAGCAATAAATATTATTGTACGTTTACACTCTGTATCAAAGAATTAAGCCCTTTAGTTAGGAGCATATCCAACCTCCACCTATAACTTGTTCGCCCTTATATGCTACACAGGCTTGACCTGGACTGATGCCAAAGTAATCGTCGTTTAAAATTACACAGGCTTTGTTCTTTTCGTCAGTTGAATATATTGTCGCTAAGCTTCCTGCATGTGATGACCTAAGCTTCACAGTTACTTCCATGCCTTCTTTTGGTTGTTCTAACCAATTTAACTCTTTGACCAATATCTTTTTTTGCATTAGAGCATTGATCGGGCCTACTACAACTTCATTATTTTCTGTATTAATTTTTATCACGTAAAGAGGCTCATTGTGTGCGATGCAGAGGCCTCTTCTCTGTCCCACTGTAAAATTTACTATGCCGCTGTGCTCACCTAGCACTTTTCCATGAATATCTACTATTTTACCTTTCTGCACAGATTGTGGAGCTAATTTAGCTATTGTTTTACTATAGCTTTCGGAAACAAAGCATATATCTTGACTATCCGGCTTTTCAGAAATTTGTAAGCCAAAATACTTTGCTAATTTTCTTATATCACTTTTATAGAACCCACCTAATGGAAATCGCAAAAGCTTTAACTGCTCCTCAGTAGTTGCAAACAAAAAATAACTTTGATCTTTACTTTTATCAATACTTCTGCACAACTTTACCTCACCATTTTCTTCTAATCTTCTTACGTAATGTCCTGTTACGAGCACATCCGCACCAAGATTTTTTGTAACTTGCAATAGATCGCGAAATTTTACTGTTTGGTTACACCTTACGCACGGTATGGGAGTTTCTCCACGCATATAGGTATTTGCAAAATCCTCTATTACTTCCTTTTTGAATATTTCCTCGTAGTTTAAAATATAGTGGGGAAAGCCAACACTTTCAGCCACGTATTTGGCATCATAAATATCCTGTCCAGCGCAGCATGCACCCTTTCTCGCATTACCATCACTGCCATAGAGCTGAAGAGTCACACCTATCACTTCGTACCCAAGGTTATACAGCAGTGCTGCAGCAACGGAGCTATCAACTCCCCCGGACATTGCAACAATAGCCTTAGTTTGATGCGGAGCTTTATCTTTTAATAAAGGTTCAATTTCAAATTCTTTTAGCATATAATTTATAAACACAAACCTGTGTCAAGCACTGGAATCCAGTTTCTATTACACAATTTCATCGAAACAGCATACTTATTTGTAGTCAAGTTCCAGTGTCAAGCGCTGGGATGACACCCCTTCCTGCTGGAAGTTGCCTTTAAATTACTTGGTGCGTGACACTGGGATCTCATTTATATTACATAATTCCATCAAAACAATTCGATCTTCAAAAACAATTTAATCTTGCTTGAATAAAACATGGCCAAAATAGTCCATGTTTTCAAGTACTTTTCCGCTACCCAGGGCAACACAACAAAGTGGATCATCTGCAACACGAACTGGTAATTTTGTTGTTTCACTAATAACTTTACTCAAGTTGCGCAATAACCCACCTCCACCAGATAAAATTATTCCTCTATCAACTATATCAGAAGAAAGTTCGGGTGGAGTACTCTCCAGTGCAGTTCTAATAGCAGAAATTATCTGATGTACAGGCTCTATTAGGCTCTCTGCAACTTGATATTCTGATAAAAGCATTTCTTTTGGCATACCACTCACTAAATCCCTGCCTTTAATTATCATTCCCTCTTTGTTGTTTTCAACTGGCAGACTGGCTGAACCGACGTTTTTCTTAATTTTTTCAGCAGTTGTTTCGCCAATCAATAACTTATGATTTTCACGAATGTATGACTTTATTGCCTCATCCATAATATCACCACCTACTCTGGCAGAACGTGAATAAACAATTCCACCTAAAGAAATAATTGCAACTTCAGTTGTACCACCTCCTATGTCAACAATCATAGAACCTTCAGGTTCGGTAACTGGAAGTCCAGCCCCAATTGCTGCAGCCATTGGTTCTTCAATTAAGAATACTTCATTTGCACCAGCACTTTCTGCTGCATCTTGTATAGCACGCCTTTCAACTGGGGTAGATCCAGATGGAACACATATGATAATACTAGGCTTATTAACAGTGAATCTTGTGTTTGCGCTGCGTATGAAATATTTTAACATTTCTTCCGCGCTTTTAAAATCAGCAATAACTCCGTCTTTCAAGGGCCTTATCGCTTCTATTTCTCCAGGTGTTTTTCCGAGCATCATCTTAGCTTTTTTGCCAAAAGCATAAGGAACGTAACTTCCTTTTTCTTTTACTCTTGCTACAACTGAGGGTTCATCAAGCACTATCCCCTGATTTTTCTGATAAACTAAAGTATTTGCAGTACCAAGATCTATAGCAATATCGCTAGCAAATAAACCTTTGAAAGTAAAAAAATTTCTGATTAAATTCTGAATAAAACTCATACACAACTCAAGAAAACCATTTATTGAGACAAATTATACTTTTCAGATAAGTAACTAGTGTAGCACTCAATATCTAAATCCCTACCTGTTACCTTTTTTAGCTGTTCCAAAAAGCCATAATTTGCACTATATACATTTTTAGAGAACCAATCGATAAGTAAACTGAAATCTCCTTTTACTATAGAATCTAAAAATTCGTAATGATTTTTCTTAATGAAAGAAAAAAACTGCACAGCAGCGATTAACGCTATGACTTTAATAGGAAAGTAGCCTATAACACCACTTATCCAATACTCATCTTGAAAATAAGTGTCTAGCTCATTTTTAGCTTTTACTGAAATCTTGTAATGCTTCATACCTTCCAGCCATTTATCGTGTAGATCTTTAACTTCTAACGTACCATTTATTAGATCTTGTTCTAATTTAGTTCTTAGCATAATGTGAGCCAATAAACTAAATTCATCCGCATTCTTCAAAAAAGATGAAAGATTTACTTTATTGAAAATCAAATACAAATTTTCAACACTACTATTAATTTTGCCTTTTGTAGAAAGTTTCTCCTTTATGTGTGGTTGAATGAACTCAATAAATTCTCTCGATGTTCCAATGATCTTTTCCATGAATAACCCTTGAGTTTCATACATAATATGTTTTGTAATTGAGCTCTTTATAGAATTTTGCGCTAAACATTTTTGATGAATTGCATAACCAGTATGCCGTAAAAGTAAAAATAAACCATAACAAAGGTCAGATTCATCATAATCGATAGAATCGTAATAAGAAATGGAAATCTCATTTGGTGTAACACTCATTTGCTGTAAGAATAAGGAACCAAGTTCAATCTGTCTCTGAACCGTAACTTTTTGTATATTAGTAACCTTATCCTTCTTCTGCTTTTGAGTTACTTTCTCTACATTTTCACTAAAAAATTTACCTAGCTTAGGAAATATTTCCTTTATGTTCTTTTCTGTGATATTAGAGTCATAGTCAGCAAGCAATGACTCATAGTTTGAGCGCTTTAATTGCTGCGATTTTATAGAAGCTGCTTCACGAGTAAGCTTAATTAGGTTAGTAAAGCATTCTTTCAGCTTTTCTAAGTTACTAATTTCAGAATTAGTTAGCCTCCATAAGTTTTGGCATTCAATCTTAGCTTTGGACAAAGATTTTACTAAATCAACAGGAATAGCACTGCTGCTTTTGTGTATCCCCTCTATTAACTTTAGCTGCTGAATATTAGCACTCTTTTTATTCCTAAGAGCATTCGCTAATGATTCCTTTATTGCATCATGAGAGATAATTTCATGTCTGATTTCCTCTAGAAGACACATTTGTTCAACTTTGTCCTCTACATTCAATTGGCTTTTGCTTAGTAGTTTTAGTGTGTTTTCGATATTCCTTACCTTATGTAATACTTCCTCTAAAAACTTATAAGATCTCATTTTTATTCATTGCTTTGAAACATCTGCTTAATATCGTAATAGATTAATAATAAAGTTAAAAGTATATTTGCTTAAAGTACAATAAAAAATTGTATTTTTATTCTTTTTTTGTACTTCATTGCTAAGAATTGAGCATCTTATCAGAAAATTAATTATAAGATTGTAAAGAAAACATTTAGTATTTTATTTCCCTTGACTCTATTCTAGTATAGAGGGATTATTAGTACTAAAATTAAAATTACGCACTATATTTTAAATTTATGGAGGTTTAGTGATGTGGAGTAGACTGATTATAATGTGTTGTTTTTGTTTACTGCTTACTGGTGTAAGTTCTTGCCCTAAAAAAGGAGTAAATACGACAAATAAAATGAATGCTGTTGTTAAGCAGATAGGTGATAAAAGAGTTTTCTTTGGTTATGATGAATCTAGTATCAGTGAAGTGAGTGCAGATGCATTACTTGACGTGATGGAAGTGTTACAAAATAATCCTGACGCAAAGGTCACTTTAACTGGTCATACTGACAATCGTGGTTCTCACGAGTATAATCTTGCACTAGGAGCTAGAAGAGCAGATGCAGCTAAAAAATTTATGGTCAGCTGTACACCTTATCTAGAAAATAGAATAAAAACTGCTTCTAAAGGTGAAACTGAGCCTTTGGTTAATGTAAAAGATGATTCTAGAAATTCTAAATATGAAAAAGAGCATGCTAAAAATCGTAGAGTGGAATTTTCATTTTCTGGAATAAAGAAGTAGTTTCTTGCATTAAAACCTGGATCCCAGTGTCAAGCACTGGGATGACAAAAGAGAGCAATTCCGCTGCTTGTTAGCGGGATCTATATATACCACAAATAAGTCGCTGTATGACGTAGAGACTATCTGGCCATCAAGAAACATAATGAAATTAGAGTTATTATTTCAAAATATAGCTAATAGTTTTGCTTTCCATAACCAAATCGCAGTTGCAGTATCAGGTGGTGTAGATAGTATAGTCTTACTGCATTTAATGACTAACTGGGCAAAAAAAAACAAGCTTTCACTTCCTATAGCATTAACAGTAAATCATGGGTTACGTTCAGAGTCTCAAAAAGAAGCTGATTTTATTATAAGTTATGCAAAAGAACTTGGAGCAAAGGAATCGTTCATATTAAATTGGGAGAAGCAAAATATTAAAGGTAATATTCAGTTACAGGCACGAAAAGCACGATATAAGTTACTAGCAGAGTGGTGTAAAAACAATAATGTTAAATGTTTGCTCGTTGCTCATCACAAAGATGATCAAGCAGAAACGTTCTTATTAAGATTGGAGCGAGGTAGTGGAGTAGATGGATTATCATCAATGGATTACAAATCTTTCTTAAATGGTATTTATATATTTAGGCCGTTGTTAAATTTTAGTCGTAGTGAAATAGAAAGGTATGCTAAGCTTCATCAGTTAAGATGGATCGAAGATAGAAGCAATTATGACTTAAAATACAGACGAACTTTATACCGTAACTTACTTAAAGCAAGTGATAATCAAGATGTTCTAACAGAGCGAATATGCCTTACAGCACTTCATATGAAAAGAGCTGCAAAAGCGTTGATGCACTACACACGCCTTGCATTTGATGATTGTGTTAATGTTCATGATTTTGGTTATATTGAAATTAAACTAAGTGAATTTTATCAATTGCCAGAGGAAATAGCCTTGAGGCTTCTTCTTTACTCTATAATGGCAATTGCCAGCAAACATTATAAACCAAGGTACAACAGCCTTATCGTAATATTTAATAAAATATTGCAAAAGGGTAGTAATGTTAACTGTACACTTTCTGGGTGCAAAATAAGAAAATATGGAGAAAATATCTTAATAATTAGAGAATCGTCAAAGATACAAGAAATTACTGTACACTTACCATTAAATGGTTCTATTGAATGGGATAACAGGTTTAGCTGCACAATATTTGGAGATCAGGAGTGTTCAGTAACTATTGCTCCACTAAAGAAAACACAAAAAATCCCTGAATTTCTAAAAAATTATGATTATTGCTCTGAAGTTTACTATTCTTTGCCTACAGTACAAAAAGATGGAAAGATGCTTGCTTATCCTGATGTAAATTATAACGGAAAAAATACCGATGATGATAAGGTTCGATTCATTATTAATAGCACGATAAAACAAAATTTGGTAAGCTTGATTAGTATTTAATTAGAAATGTAAATGAAAAAATTTTTAGAAGGCTTATTGATCTGGTTAGTGATTATTGTTCTTATTTCAGTTGCTTATATTCAATTTAGCGGAAGTATAGGTAAGAGTAAAACAACCATACCTTTTTCAGAATTTTTAACTAGACTAGAAGATAATGATATAGAAAATATTACAATAAGAAACCAAAGCATCGAAGGGAAGTTTAGGGATGGGTCAGCCTTTAACTCAAGTGGTGTTATATATAGTGACTTAATAAAAAGTTTGCATGATAGGAAAGTGAAGTTCTCCTTTTCAATTGGAGACTCTGCAATAGGTATAATTGGTGGATTACTTATTCAATGGGTTCCGACGCTTATCTTTATCGGTTTATTACTTTTCCTTTTTAAACAAACGCAAGCAGGAGGTAATAGAACTATAAGCTTTGGCAAATCAAAAGCTAGGCTTATGACTACTGGAAAAAAAGTGACATTTGATGATGTTGCTGGGATTGATGAAGCAAAAGAAGAGTTGGTTGAAATTGTTGATTTTCTTAAACAAAGGCAAAAATTTCAAGTGTTAGGTGGGAAGATACCAAAAGGATGTCTTTTAATTGGTTCCCCTGGAACTGGTAAAACTCTACTTGCTCGTGCAATTGCAGGTGAAGCTAATGTACCGTTTTTTAGTATTTCTGGATCTGATTTCGTTGAAATGTTTGTCGGTGTTGGTGCAAGCCGTGTCCGGGATATGTTTGATCAAGGCAAGAAAAATGCTCCTTGTATAATTTTCATAGACGAAATAGATGCAGTAGGTAGGCATCGCGGCATTGGTCTTGGTGGCGGTAACGACGAAAGGGAACAAACATTAAACCAGTTACTGGTTGAGATGGATGGTTTCGAGTCTAATGAAGGTGTGATAATAGTTGCTGCAACTAACCGTCCAGACGTCCTAGATCCAGCACTACTTAGACCTGGTCGTTTTGACCGACAGATTACTATTTCTTTACCTGATATAAATGGGCGTGAGAGAATATTAAATACGCATATAAAGAAAATATCGATAGCACCAGATGTAAACGTAAAAACAGTTGCGAGGGGAACGCCAGGTTTTTCAGGGGCTGATCTAGCAAATTTAGTGAATGAGTCTGCGCTTATTGCTGCAAGAAGAAATAAGAAAATTGTTACCATGGATGATTTTGAGTATGCACGTGATAAAGTGATGATGGGCATGGAAAGAAGGTCCTTAGTCATTACAGAAGAAGAAAAAAAGCTTACTGCTTACCATGAAGCTGGTCATGCAGTAGTTGCAGTTAATATGCCTGCTTCTGATCCTATACACAAAGCAACAATTATTCCACGTGGTAGAGCACTCGGTTTAGTTATGAGACTACCAGAAACAGATAGAGTGTCCCTCACAAGAGAAAAGATGCTAGCAGATATAACTGTTGCAATGGGTGGACGTGTGGCAGAAGAGCTAATTTTTGGCTATGATAAAGTCACAAGCGGCGCATCTTCAGATATAAAACTAGCATCAGATTTATCACGTGCTATGGTGACAAAATGGGGAATGAGTGACAAAATAGGGCCAATATATCACAATCGTGAACAAATCACACATGATTCTGAGACAATTTCTGAAGATACGTTAAGACTTATAGATGAGGAAATAAAGAAAGTTGTATTTTCTTGCTATGAAAAAGCAAAAGACATTTTAACCAAGCGTAGGAAAGACTTGGAGCTCATTGCTGAAAATCTACTGGAGTTTGAAACTTTAACAGGAGATGAAATAAGAGACATATTAAGTGGAAAAAAAATTGTTAGAAATGAAAATGAAGGTAAGGAAGAGGTAAGGAGATCCTCTCTCTAATCAGATCTGGCTTTATTTAACCGCTAAAACAAAAATTTTTAATTAATTAGCTTAAGTTATAAGATCATAGTTAAGCCGATGTATTTTATAAATGGACTTTTTTGAACATTCTTCCAATTTTTTTCTAAATAACTCTTTGCCTATTTAAATAAGTATGTTCAGTATTAGAGCTTTCCAGACCGCTACTAGGAGAAAGATTAGGTTCTTGACCTTTAAACATCTCTATTAGCTTTAATACAGGAGCAGTTCCTGCTACAATAGCTCCTATAACAGCAGTAGCACCCATGATGAGAAGAATCGGTTCTGCAGTGGTGATTACACAAAGCTCAATACATAAACCAGCAATGACCATACCAACCATTATACCAATGAAAGCACCTACAATTATGGATGAAACTACACCAATTAATTCTCCTATTTTTGAACTAAGTGGTACTTCTCTTTCACGTCTAATACGCCTAATATAGCGTGACCTCATTTGTCCTCTCATTATTACATTTTCATCCCTGTTTCCAAAGAGATTCAATGACGCTTCTTTTTCTCTAATAAAATTTGGCCGCATTTGTTGTTCTCTTGCCCTTCTTCGCTCTCTCATTATTATGTTTTCCTCAAAGAGGTTTAGTGGTACTTCTCTCTCACCTCTAATTCTAACATGATTTAGCTGTGCTTGTTCTACTAATAACCTTATTGTACTTTTTATTTCATTTAGCGGTGCTCTTCCTCCAATATCCTTAATTGCCTTCTCAAATTTTAATAGCGACTTGTTATTTAGTCTGACATTATTCTGAGAATCACAAACAATAACCCAATCTAAAATTGGCTTTTTTTGACCACCATACTCTATATAATCATTAATGTGTTCCTTTAGTTTTTTAATTATCTCTACTGCTCTTGTTTCCATAGCTTCTATGGCGCTATCTTCACTTTCTATGAGTATATTGAAAACAATTCCTAATAACTCCTGTTGTAAATCCTTTCCTTCTTTAATATTCATAATTAGCCTCAACTTTTATATGCTATTTTGCCAAAATAATTTTACCAAATAAGTAATATATATACAATAATTCTCGTTTAAAAATTTTTTTACATTGGCTTATCTCAGTTATGTTTTAGGATGTAAAAGCTTCTTACTTTAATAATTTATTAAAGTAAACCATATATGGATTGCTATTTAGGAGCAGCTGTTGTACTTTAATCAGAAAGTACAGTAATGTAAGAAGGAGGTACTTTATGTCTTTAAAAAATGAAATTTCTGAATTGATAGAGCAACAGCTTGGCATTAAATATCATGACAATTGCTTAGCTTACACTATCCATAATTCGGCTGCAGGTGAAATATCCGATTCTATTGCTCTTTGCATAGTTGGCTGTGGCGATTGTGAGATTAAGTATCAAGGTATTGCTAATTCATTTAACATAACGAAAGAAGAAATTAACCAAAGTAATATAGAAAGCATAAAAAATAAGATAGAAAGTGAAGCTAGAAAAGAAGGTAGTGAATTTTCCGAGTTGATTTCTAGAATGGATCAATCGCTGAAAGAACAAAGTGAAAAGTCTATTATACAGATTTTAAATTCATCTGCTGAAGAGATGTTAAGGAGTTTTTGTGGTAGTTCTATACAGAGAACAGATGATAAAGAAGTTAGTCTGTCCTCTGCTTCACATGAAGAGCCTGCTACAGAAGATTCGGAAACTACTATTAATTCTGATCTTTTATCAATTTAACCAGCTCCTCATATAAATTTTTTCTGTACCCAAGCTATATGTTTGTGAGAGGATAGTAAGCACTACATTTTTCTATTTCCATTATAACAGATTCGTCTATTTTCATGATGATCTTACTATTTGTACTCTGTCTAGGACTAAGCAATAGAAATAGTAGGATAACAGTAGTCAACCAAGATTCCAGCATCACGTACTAGGATGATATAAGTATCATAATTTACGATTAGATTGACATAGGGTAAAGAGTAAATTAAAAATTAAATAGATCTTTTAATGCAGAATAAATGCCTATAGAAATATTGATGCCCGCTCTTTCCCCAACAATGAGTAAAACTGGAGGGAAAATTGTAAAGTGGTGTAAAAAAGAACAAGATAAAGTTGAAATAGGTGATGTAATCGCTGAAATTGAGACTGATAAAGCCATAATGGAGTTTGAATCTGTCGATGAAGGAGTTTTGGCAAAAATTTTAGTGTCGGAAGGAACAAGTGGCGTGCCTGTAAATCAACTGATAGCTCTAATGTTAGAGGAAGGGGAAGATAAAAGCGCACTTGATTTAGCTTCTGCCATCAATACCAAGGTTGAGAAGGAGGTTGAAGCCGATTTTTCAGTATCATCCAACCCTTCGATTTCATCTAGCTCTTCAATGTCATCCCAGTGCGTGACACTGGGATCTAAAAAAGAGGATAGAGCAACAGAAAATAGAATAAAAGTAAGCCCCTTAGCTAAAAAAATAGCTCAAAATGAAGGTGTTGATATAAAGCGATTAAAAGGTACAGGTCCATATGGTCGTATCATCAAAGCTGATGTATTAGAATTTTTAGATCAAACTAAAAGCTATGAGAGATTTGAGGAAAATACAACAGTTGAAGTAAGTAATATGCGCCAAGTGATAGCGCAGCGCCTAGTTGAATCTAAGCAAAATATTCCACACTTTTATTTAACTGTAGACTGCCACGTTGATAAGCTAATATCGCTCAAAAATGAGGTTAATTCAGCAAATGAGAACAATAAAGTAACAATTAATGACTTAATTATAAAAGCTGTGGCTTTCAGCATGAAAAAATTTCCTGACATAAACTCATCGTGGATAGATACTAAGATAGTAAAATATTCAAATATAGATATCTCAATTGCTGTAGCGCTTGAGGATGGACTTATTACTCCTATAGTAAAAAATGCTGATGAAAAAAGTGTTTTATCTATATCAAAAGAAGTGAAAGATTTAGTAAATAGAGCACGATCTGGAAAATTAAGGCCTGAAGAATTTCAAGGAGGAGGGTTTACCATTTCTAATTTAGGCATGTTTGGTATAAAAACTTTCAGTGCTATAATCAATCCACCACAGTCTTGCATTATGGCTGTCGGCGCATCTAAAAAACAACCAGTTGTCATAAGTGAAAAAATAGAGATAGCAGAGGTAATGACAGTTACTCTCTCTGTTGACCACAGAGCAGTTGATGGAGCACTCGGAGCAAAATTTTTAAATGCCTTTAAGTACTATATAGAAAACCCTACAGTGATGCTTCTGTAGCCTTATTAGCATAAAATTAATACCTCTTAGTTTATACTTTTGTTAGTTAATAGGTTTAGAGGTAAAATATGACTGATAAAAAGATAGAAAAACGTAGTATATCTTTTGATGCTACAAAATCAAAATTTTCAAACGATAGGTTTCAAATAGATTCCTCATCTAATGAGTCAATAGATACCATTGGTAAAAAATTTAAGTATGAAGTGAAACTTCCAGGTGTTATTCACACTACAACAAGAAAAAATAATGTTGGAAGCGGATTAAATGAGTTAGATCTAAGAAAGAAAAATGAAAACTCTTTCAAGACACCAATAAAGAATATTGAAGAATCAGATAGTAAGAGAAACCAAAGTCATTTGCTGTTTCAGGAGGACTCATTTCCAGAACTACCAGCATGTGCATATAAGCCAGCACTGCTGCCAAAACCATCAAAAGAAAAAATAAAGGAAGCTGTAGATAAAATGCGCAATAATAGAAAAGCTCATAATTCTGCAAGTGTTGAAAATGGTGTTAGTTCAGACAGGTTCAAAGTGCGCCCGTTCTTATGTAGTGATATAGATGGATATGTAGCTCCTGACAAACGTGACCGTAATCTAGAAAGGTGTAGGGTTACACATGATAGCAGTAAGCTTGAAGCACAAATGGAAAGAAAGCATGGGTTTCAATCAGATCCAAGTGTTAAGCATGTAAAGGCTGATACTGTAGTATGTTCTATTACTAAAGGTCATGACAAAAAAGGCGTTAAATCTGATGTCTCATATACACAAGAGCCTACATCAGAAATGTCTAAGGTTAATGTGAGAGAATTAGCAAATAGGTTCCGTGGCTAATCATTATTGGATTTTTCGAATAACAATTGCTTAAGATTTTATAAACTGTGCATATAGTACTCTATAAGAGAAAGAGAAGTGTGACAACTTCTCTCTTTCTTAACCACTTGCTGAAGAACGTTTATCTTCTGTGGCATCTGGTGATGGAGCAACTAATCTACTCAAAATCTCATCTTTTGGTCCCATAGCATAAATAACCCCATCTGACATGACGATCACTGTATTGACTACAGATAGTAGCTGTAGCTTATGAGTGATGATAACAGTGGTAGTATTTTGCTCTCTTGCAACATTGATTGCATTAATCAAGCGCGCCTCTCCATTACTGTCTAAGTTAGCATTCGGTTCATCAAGCACTAAAAGCTTAGTATTACCATAAAAAGCCCTTGCAAGTCCAAGAAGCTGTTTTTGGCCACCAGAGAGTATTACTCCTCCAGGTCCTCCTATTGTTGTATCATACCCATTTGGTAAGCTCAGTATTAATTCATGTATTCCTGCAATTTTTGCTGCTTTGATTATTTCTTCAGGATTTGGATCTGGTCTCATGCGGGCAATATTAGCTTTAACGCTCGTGTTAAATAACTCAATATCTTGAGGTAAGTAACCAACATAATTACCAAAGTTCTCTCGATTCCAAGTATATACATCAGCGCCATCTAGTCTGACTACACCTGATATGGGTTTCCAAACACCAACGGTTAGTTTTGCAATGGTCGACTTACCAGAAGCACTTGCACCAATAACACCAACAACATCCCCTGGTTCTATTACAAATGAGATTCCTTTTACTGTTGGCTTATTGCTCCCATAAGGAGTAAAAAATACCCTATCAAATTCCAACTTCCCTTCAGGCTCTGGTAGAGCCATAGTTTGCTCTCTTTTTGGGGATGTTAGGATAAGTCTTCGCAGCCTGCCATATGACATCTTGGCTTGATTTAAAAATTTCCAAGTATGAACTGCTGCATCAAATGGAGCCAATACTCTACCCATCAAAATCGAGGCAGCAATAATGCTACCGGCAGTTTTGTGAGCTGTGATTGCAAGTAATGCACCTGTTCCAATTACTGAAATTTGGAGAGTTGAACGTAAAAATTTAGTAATTCCAGTAATTACATTAGAACGATTCTGCGCTGTAACTTGCATTGCACGATTTTGATCATTCCGTTTACACCAATCAGAAACTATAAATTCTGACATGCCCATAGCTTCAACCACCTCTGCGTTTCTTGTTGCAACATCTATAGCATTAATATTGCGTATAGTTTCTTCATTGGTTTCTCGCAATATACGCTTAGTGGCAAGTTCATTCCATACTGCCATTGAAACTAATATAATGATCCCGGCAATAGCTATAAACCCTGTAGAGGTATGTATCATAAAGATCACAACAAGGTAAATTAGCGACCATGGAGTATCGAACAGTGAAAATATACCATTTCCTGTAATGAAATTTTTTATTACTCCAAGATCTCGTATTGCTTCACCACTTGAAGTTGAGCTTTGTACTGATGTTAACCTGATTGACCTTACTATTAGATCTGGTGTTGCAGTTTTATCAATCCAATCACCAATTTTAGCCATAGCTAAATATCGACAAGTTTCAAGCATTGCAGAACATGCAAACGCAGATAAAGTAATAATCGTCAGCATAACTAGTGTTGACACACTCTCGCTCGATATCACTCGATCAAGTACCTGAGAGGTATAAAGTGGCAAAAATAACATTAACGCATTAATCCCTGAGCTAAACCAGAAAATGAACCAAAACGCACTCTTGCACTTCTCTAGACAAGTATATAGTATACTTTGCTTTAATTCCTTTTTTATTGACGGAGTGATTTCCACAATCTTCCTTTTATTTAATTATATGTACCATATATAGTTTTTATTTCAAAAGTATTAACAGTTATTGCCTTACCATATCATTAATGTAATAAAATATTAATGATATGCGAATATAAACTTTTTCATGGAAATTTAGCAAGGCTATCTAATTTCTTCTCTACTATAACCTTATACGATAGCCTTGCCAATTGTTCTACGTTTTTCTTATCTACTACTCAATGACAGTTCTTACTATCACTCCTCTGAAAGTTGATGCTATCAGAGTCAGTGACTACAATCTGCATCTATTTTCCTCTTTCTATATGATCAGGAAGTATTACATATTCCAATGATCTAGCTGTAATTGCTCTTTTTCTCACACAAGATGGACTTGAATATACCCTTGGTCTATATCTTTCGAATTTAAAACAGTCAACAGTAATCCCCTCCTCAAAGTTAGAAAGTATTAGAGATGGAGATTTACTAACTTCCTTATCACTCACAGGATTATTTGCACTACCATAACTCACATGACGCGCTGCACTATGATTGTTACCACACTCTTCTCTTGAGGTTGAACTGCTTGGATTAAAAGGAGTCGAAAATATTGAATACCCATTGGTATCACCAAATCGTTTTATCAACCCACAGTTTTCTTCATTCATTTTTGTAATATTCTCGTGATTAGCACCTTCTGATAAGCTTGATGAAGCGATAAGATCTTCTTTTTTCTTACTAAAGATATTGCCTATTTTTAGCTTAGTTGCAACATTCTTGAATTTGTTTTTCGGAGCTTTTGGTTTAATTTCTGAATTCTCATTTATAGTAATTACACATGATGGATTATCTAACTTGTCCATTGTATTTTGTACTCTACTGTTGCGTCTTGAACACAGACTAAGTTTTGCTGTTAAATCATTCAAAACAGGTGAACTTTTTCTACCTTCTAAAGACTTATTCGAACATAGTAGTGCACTACCACCCCTACTCATTTTCTGAGGAGAAATATTGAGTTTGTCTTTACTCTCTAATCTAGTTTCATGCGTAAACTTGTAAAGTTCATTTTCCAATCGTGAAATATCTTCTGCATTCTTTATTAATAGTTCCAATATTGAGTTGTATTCCTCCAAATCATGATCCCCTACTTTTGTCTTAGCTAACTTTCCTGTAGCCTCTTCAATTCTGTTCATTTTTTCAGTATAGTTTTCTATCTTACGTTTAACAGGTTCTTTTTGAAGGCCAATCACTAAGTTGTATAAGATAAGTAAAAATGATATCGAAGAAAATGCAATGGAAATCCAGGTAGGAATTTCTTCCTTTTCAGATTCTGCATTATTATACTTAATGCAAACAGAAATAATCACACTTGATATTGACATGGCCAGATTATAGTAGTCTAGAAGCTTTTTGCTTCTTTCTTGATCTTCCATGTTAAGTTTATCATATTTCCTTTTTTTGTTTTCCCTTATTTCATAAAAGAAATCTAAAAATAACCTCAAGATATTTGTGTCACCATGTTTAAAAGCATAATCTAAAGCTGTTTTTTTTGCATTATCCTTTATATCAAAATTTATCTTTTCATTTAAAGTTTTCTCTCCGGTGCTGATTGTTAGGTAGAATAAGGCTTTAATAGCTTTTTCCCTTAAGTGCTCATTTTGTTTACGCTTTTCTAAAACTAACTTTTTCAAAAATTGACCTTGCTTAAAATCCTCATTTATAGTTTTTTCAAAATCATTATCACTCATTACAAGATAGTGTAATGCTGTTCTTCCAGATTTAGATACAACATTTAACATTTTCTTATTATAGGGGTAATGATTATCTTTCATAAAATATTCTATTAACTCAGCATTAAGGCTCATGGCAGCTAAATGTAGAGGTATAAGCCCTTGACTGTTTGTGTTAAAAAGTGGTACTGTGTTCCTAATAGTTGACTTAGCAATACTTTCAATAACATACTGAGAGAATTCTATGTCGTTGGCAAGAGCAGCCATGTGTAACGGTGTATTGTCATTTTCATCATATAACACTTTGATGCTAGCAGCCACCTTTTTACCTACAAGTTCTTTTGACACAAATTCAAGACATTCCTTATTGCCGCTCAAAATAGCTGCAAATAACAACTTTTTTTGTGTATTTTGTTCTAAAAAAATACCCTTTGGGCTTTTTTTTACCAAATACTTAACGCATTCTACTCTTCCACTGAGGATAGATAAGTGTAGTAAAGTTTGTCCATCCTTATTTTTCTTACTTAATATTTCTCCCACTCTCTCTTTTTTAAAAAGGTGCTCAAGGCATGATTTATTACCAACACGTGCTGCCATATGAAAGACGGTGTCACCGTTGCTATTCTCACGCAAAACCTCTTGATAAACGTCAAATTTCTTCTCTTCCAACTTTTTTTCTATCATGCTTAAAAACGATAAATCAAGTTGGGCAGCAAAATGTAAAGGGGTGTTTCCTTCATTATTACTCTTATTTACTTGCATGCTTCTGTCTATTAATAGACTCACACATTTTTTTCTTAGTTCTGTTTCTGTATTACTCGATAGAGCTAAGTGTAGGGCCATATTTCCTTTGTGTGTTTCTGTGCTTAAATCGTAATCAGGAAATTTCTTGAGTAAAGATGTTAGACAATCATACTTCCCGTACATTGCAGCTAAATGTACAAGATCTCTTCCATAATCACCTTTGGATTGAAGTATGCTATTTCCTATATTTTCATAAAATAGGTCTATACAATATGAATTACCATGTATAATAGCAATATGTAAGGGGGTGTTACCTTGTTTATTCTGAACAATTTTTGCACCTGATTGAGTAAACAATTTCATTAGCTGGTTATTTCCATGTTTTGCAGCTATATGCAATGGGGTGTTACCATCTACATTTTCTTGATTAATTTCACTTTTTCGTCTACCTAAAAATTTTAGATGCTCTATAAGAAAATTTATGGCATTTTCTTGAGTTTCTGAGTTACCTACAATCTTATGAAAAGGATTCTCATTATATTTATTTTTAAAAAATTGTACTTGATTATCAATGAAGAATTTTATGCACTCAGCATTTCCAGATTGCACAGCATAGTGTAATGCGTTATTTCCATATTTATCTGTTTTAATTTTCTCCCTATCAAAAATTCCTTTTGCTGTCAATATTTCTTTTAAATATTCTAGGAGGTTAGGACTTCCGCTTCTGGCAGCATAGTGTAACTCGGTTTTATTATTGGTAGTGCAACTAAAATCTGCTTCATTTTCTATGAGAATTTTCAAGCATTCTTTATTGCCAGATTTAGCCGCATAGTGTAGTGGTGTTTTACCATCTCTATCTTTATTCCTTACTGCTTCTTTAATGTCAAAATTAGAATTTTCTATCACAAAACATAAAATATCTTCTTTACCCGACTCAGCTAAATAATGTAGAAGTGTTTTATCATTACTATCTGCAAAATTCTCCAATTTTATAATCAATTCTCTGCCCATACTAAGAATTAGAGATACAGCTATTTCAACATGAATATCATAATTCCTATTTTTCTTTTGTTCTTTCCTAATTCTTTCAATAGCCACTGTTAATAGCGAAGAACCATCATTACTTATTATATTCCATCCATCTTGACGAAATTTTTCAGCTAATGAATCACTTATATTTTCTGCTAAAATCCTGCTTTTTATACAATCAAGATTATTAGTACATATATTATAGTTTTCTTCTTGAGTTACTTTATTAATATAATCATATATGATTATTAGGTCTTGCTTATTGACTTTATCTTCTGAATTGCCTTGTAATGAAGAGAGGTCTATCTCACTAATTGCTCTGGCCATAACAACGTTTCCCGCAACAAATAAACCTGAACTGAGTGTCTTTGCGCTTGTACTAGATTTAGCTTTGAAAACACTAATAACTGTGTCAAATTTATTTTTGAACATACTGTACCTCATAAATAATAATGCCGGTAAGGCTTTAGTAGATACCACTGTAATTTTTAAGCCTACAAAAATTCACCAGCGGCCGCATTATATAGTAGATAATTTTTTGTGCTAGTAATATTTTTCTAATTCCCACTTTGGCCTTGGTGCAAAGTCAAGAGAGTCTACATAGCTTCTCTGTAACCTTTCAATTCCTGTCCATCCAACCATCACTGCATTGTCTGTACATAAATTGCTTGGAGGAGAAAGCACGTTCAAGTCTATGTGCTTTTTTAATCTCTCTTTCAGGAAATTATTTGCTGCAACTCCACCAGTAATTACAAAATCATTGATTTTAATATTTAAAGATACAGCGATACCAATAGCATTTCTGACTCTATCGAGTAATATGTCGCTAATACACTCTTGAAACGAAGCACACATATCACACACATCCTGTTCACTCATTACAAATTCTCGTGCTAAGTTTTTTACCGCTGTTTTAATTCCAGAAAATGAAAGGTCACATCCAGAACGTTTTATCATTGCTCTTGGCAGCTTAAATCTCATACCATCACCTTTTTTAGCTAACTCTTCAATTAATGGACCTCCCGGATAGCTTAGACCCAGCGTTTTAGCGACTTTGTCAAATGCTTCTCCTAATGAGTCATCAAGCGTTTCTCCAAGTTTGATGTATTTACCTACATCCTGTGCAATTAAAAATTGGCAGTGACCACCTGATATCAGCAGTACTAAAAACGGAAATTCAACCTCATATAGTAGCCTAACAACTAACGCATGTGCTTCTAAGTGATTAACTGCAATAAACGGTTTTTGTGTTACGTGTGCAATTGCTTTAGCCATCATTGTACCAATTATTAATCCACCTATGAGTCCTGGTCCTGATGTTGCTGCAATTGCATCTAGATCACAAAAGTTAAGGTTAGATTTTTCCATAGCACTTTTTATTAAACCACTTAAATGCTTCATATGAGCACGTGATGCTATTTCAGGAATCACTCCACCGCACTTTTTGTGCTCTACCTGAGAAAGAATTTCGTTAGCAAGCACTTGCTTATCACTATTTACAATCGCAACTGCAGTTTCATCGCAACTTGTTTCAATCGCTAAAATGGTTTTCATATATATTTGAACTCTTTAAATTGCGAGAACTATAACTTGAAATGTTGAAGAAGTGAACTTTGTTCTGCTGAGCTAATTATCATCTTCAAATATAGAACCAATTTTTTTGCTTCCAGGAGAAAATTTATTAGTCCAACTGCTTTGTACTTTGTTTATATCTTTAAAAGCAGTTTTATCGCTATATTCCTTTACTTCTTTATCTATTCTCTCCATTATTTGTAGATCCAGGTAGCTCTTTTTCCATTGGTTAGTAGCAAGAAATACTCTGTTTAAATCTTGAGTGCGAATTAGATATTCTTTATCTTTAGGATAAACTTCCTGAGCCCAAGCAAACAGCTCAAAATAGCGTGCGAATAACTCAGACGCACGTGATTTTGGAGTTTGGTAAACTTGTATCTCCTTAAATATAATTTGACCAATAATTTTTTGTACCAGAATATTTGACTGCTTTAAGTTCTGCTCAATATCCTGATAAACTTTATAGAGAAATTCTTGCTCTAAGCTTAAGTTCAGTTCATTTTCAACCATATGTGAAAGTTCATGTACTATGATGTAAGGATTTGACCTTCTTAGCACAATAACATACTTATTTAAACCAGAAGAACGAATTGTCTTACACACTCCCTCTTCCATATCCACTAATCCTTCTTGATATATTTCAAACGAGAGTCTAGTTTGCTTTATTATTGACAAAGTGAGGTTTAATGTATTTCTAAACTTCTCAAATTGATAGAGATATTTGACATATTGTATTACGTTTTCACTATTTCCTACTTGAGTTGCTTGTTTTATTAAGTTCCTGATTAGCATGCTTCATTATTAAAGGAATTTTCTTTATGCTCAAGAATTATAAAGTGTTTTCAGGAAGTATAGCTAAAAAAGTTTAATTTACTTACATTCCGCTACTTATTATTAGCCAAGAGGTATCACGTCAGTATGACTTAGGAATGTACTAGATATAAAAGTGCAATATCAAATATATTTTACTAAAAATCAATCAACTTTTCACATGTTTGCTCTTCATAAAAGAAGCTCAATGTTATCGTAGTACCAAGTTTTGCTTCACTTTGAATGTTGAAAGTCCCACCCATTAACTCTACTAATTTCTTGCTTAGAGGTAATCCGATACCTGTGCCTTCGTTTCTATATCCCGAATCTGCTTGGCCAAAAACGTACATAACTTTATATATGTCCTGCTGCATTATCCCTATTCCATTATCATGAAACTCAATAGTTAATAAATTTTTTTCTATATTCTCTTTAATAATCATTCTTATTAAACCACCTTGAGGAGTGAACTTGATTGCATTTGATAACAAATTTATTATAACTTGCTTCATTCTTTTGGGATCGGCGATAACTAATAATTGTTTATCAGATATCTCTTTCTTTAAACTAATCCCTGTTTCTTTTAGTTTAGGTGATAACATTTTTAAGCACGAATCTATTATCTTATTCAGATTAAACTTCACTTTCTCTACTGTTAAACTACTTGATTCAGCTTTAGAAAAATCGAGCACATCATTAATCAAAGCAAGTAAATGTGTACCAGCATTATATATATCGTCTACGTATTCCTTGTATTTAGAGTGATCTACAGAACCTAAAGTTTCATTTTTGATCAACTTTGCAAATCCAATAATAGCATTAAGAGGTGTACGCAACTCATGTGTAACACTTGCAAAAAATTTTATCTTATTTGCATTTTCTTGCTCTAATGCCTCTTTAACCCTTTGTAATTCAATATTAGTTTTATGCTGCTTGGCTAGCATTTGGGTATTGGAAAAGTGCAAATAAAGCATTATTAGTATTAAGATAACCAGTAATAAGCCCATTAATATTGAAAATAGACTATATACCATAATATAAGAGTCATTATAGCTTTGAATGATCTTCAAAAAAAATGAAGGCTTAATGTCATCTTCATGAAATATAGGGAAAGTAGAAGTTAATGTATTTCCTGTAGCGTAAAATATTTCTTGATTGCTTAGCAATTTATCAATTTCATCATTTGTAAGCAACTGCTCATAGTCATGACCTTGAGTATTAAAATTACTGAAAATTACTCTGGCATTTTGATCATACAGTATTAAGCTAAAATTTCTTACTTTGCTTACTGATTGTAACAATTCAGCACGCAATTTTACCAACTGGTTTATGTAATCAAAACTGTTATATTTAATATGATGTTTTTCTATTAGTAAATAATGATATTTTTTTATTATACTATTTTCCAATAGATCTTTTAAGTTTGCATTTGAATTACGGTAAAAAGAAAGAAAATTATTCTTTAATGAATAACTGCGGTATATTGTGCCCAATAAAACCACAAAAATTAATAAGAATAGCGAGATAATTTTTGTATATCTATTTGTTTTTAGTGTAGTAAAAATTAATTTACTTAATTTATACATATTCTTCTCATTGTGAAATAACGTCTTTTATGGTATTAATAAAAAATTAGCATATCATACTTTTATGACAATTTCTCCTATCTTGCCAGTTTATTCTCCTATTAACATAAATTTTTCTTATGGCAAAGGTATTTACTTGTATGATATCGATAATAAGCGCTATATAGATTTTCACTCTGGAATAGCTGTTAGCAGTTTAGGTCATGCCAACCCACGATTAACTGATGTCCTAAAATTACAAGGAGAAAAACTATGGCATATATCAAATACCTATAATATATCTACTGCCAACAAATTTGCAGAAAATTTAATAAACAACAGCTTTGCTAATACTGTATTTTTTGCAAATTCTGGATCAGAAGCAGTGGAATGTGGACTTAAAATCGCTAGGGCCTATCAAAATGGAAAAGGTAATAAAAATCGCTATAGAATTCTAACATTTCATGGTGCATTTCATGGAAGGACATTTTTAACTTGTGCAACAAACGATAGACAGAAATTTTCTGAATTACTGAATCCTTATATTGACTGGTGTGATAACATAGAGCCCAATATTGAGAGTGTAAAGAAAGCAATTTCTAATGGCATAGGTGTTATATTAATAGAACCAATACAGGGACAAGGTGGTATTAAAGTAATGAGTGAAGTCTTCATGAAAGAGCTAAGAGAACTATGTAACGAAAACGACATACTGCTATTTTTTGATTGCGTTCAGTGCGGTGCTGGCAGGACAGGAAAGTTATTTGCATCTGAACACATAGGAATTAAGCCTGACATATGTGCTCTTGCAAAAGGAATAGGAGGAGGTTTCCCTCTGGGGGCTTGTCTTGCAACTGAAAAGGTTGCTAAGTACATGGCGGTCGGTATGCATGGTTCTACTTTTGGTGGTAATCCACTTGCAACTTCAGTAGGTAATGCTGTATTGGATGAATTGCTCGGCCCTGGCTTCTTAGAAAATGTTGAAGTTAGAGGTAAGTCTTTAAAAAACAAACTAGAGGACTTAGCAAGCAAGTTTCCAATGATAGAAGAAGTGAGAGGAAAAGGGTTGATGCTAGGAATAAAAGTAAAAATGAATAACCAAAAATTTGCAGAAGAGCTAAGTCACCGTGGTTTACTCACTGTTGGAGTAACATCAGATAACGTTGTAAGAATCTTGCCTCCACTCATTATCACTGAAAAAGAGATTGATGAAGGAATTGAAATCCTCACTCAGTATTTATCTGAAAAGTTCTAGTTAAAAACTAAACCTTCCTGCTCACTAGTTGTTGGCTGTATCAAAATTGCAGATAAAGCAGTAGATACAACTTTATCAGCTACTTCATTTGTACACTTTGCCTTTTCCTGTTCTCTTATCAGTGTAAGCTCATTTATATCACTTAGTGAGTCAAATTTTGTTATATCCTCAAATATAAACGATTGCACGATGTCTTTCGGAATATTGAGAAAAGCCGAGTTACCAAGCGATAATGTCATATCTAACAAACTTTTCATTGAGCCGTTTCTCAAAACACATTTAGACAGTTCTCCTAAAAGAATTGGCACTCCAAAAATAAAAAATGCTCCTCTCACTAAATAGGTCGTTATTTCATATAACAATGCACCACACAAGAGTGCCAGTGGTCCAAATACTATAAAACCGCAAAGTAAAGGCAATTGCATGGTCTGACCTGATGATATTCTACCTATAAGCTCCATTGAAATTATAAACCCAATAAGTAACATAGCTCTACCTAGATATGTCCTTTCTTTAGAGCGTTTGTTAAAGTTTTTCTCACGTAACTTAGAAAAATCATTATTGACTCTTACGTCAAAAATATTATGGCCATTTTTTAATTTGAGCTCCAAGTTCTCTATTCCATGACGCCACTTATGGCACCTTACAACTTCATTAATTACCATACTAATTCGATCATTGATCTTGCATAATTTGCTTTCTTGATATAAATCTCCTTGATAATACTTTTCTCTAAATTTCACACAGTCTAATTTCTTTAAATCAGATAAAAAATCTTTAATTTCTTGTGCCATTTTATCAGTATCACCTCTGTAGCCTACAGCTTTCAAAATTGCTGCTAAGTGTTCATTTTCAATTTGAGCAATTGTTCTATCTAATGCACGTATATATTGCTTGGATTGAAAATATGAGATGATTTTTTCTTTACATCTATCCTCATTGCCTTCGTACAAACTATTTCTTTTGAAACTGCTGTCATGTTCTTTGGCAATTTCTAATGCATGAACCAATACATTTTGCGCCTTCACACTACTTTCACAGTGACAGTTTCTGATTATGTGTACATACGCTCTTGCACTGGTATCTCCAGATTTATCTATATTGTACGCTTTAGCCAAAAAGACTAAATAGTCAAACCCTGCCCAAAGATAATACATTACCTTTGTTATAGCACTCCCCACAGAAAATAAAGCTGAGCGTGTGCAAGATAATTTACCGTTGTTTTTAATTCTGTTCTCATATGAACGAAGGTATGCCTCTGTACTTTTTAAAATCCTATGTAAATCTTGTTCTGTCTTTTTGACATCAAAATCATTTATATCATGAACTTTTTCATACGTTTCTTTTATCAAATCACTAGAAAACTTCTTCAGAGCTGAATCATCAATATTTCCTAATGCATCAATATTTTTACTAATATAGATTTCTATTTTTCTTCCAAGTTCTTCTCCCATTCTATTTTTTAGCAACTTATTGTATTTATTAGTAGCTGGAAACAAAACTTTCTGACAAAATTTCTGTGGTTCCTTTTTAAAATTTGCTAAGATCTTATTCACAAATAGCTCAACTTCTTCACCTGCAGCAGCGAAAAACCATGATTGTCTGCTCTCATTACGCTCTCTATTTCTTCCAAGATTCTGTAGGGCTTCAGATGGATTATTGAACTGACTAACCGAATCTGCAAATATTGATGCAACATGATTATATTCACTATCAAATCCACGACCTTTCGATCCATCTATAACCGTTGTCAACGCATATTTAGCCAATGAATCAAAATCTCTTTTTTCATAATCACAATAAATAGTTCGATATTTACCTATTTGATTACGTATTATCGCTGAAAAGGGTCTATTTTCTCCAATACCAAGATCATTTTTCCCAATTCCTGCAAAGATACATTTATTTTGTTTGCAGAAATCAATGAGACTATGTAGTATACCTTCCTCTCTTTCCATGAGGTCATGGAGCTCTTTGCTTAAGCGCCAATTATCAACTATTAAGCTGCATTGCTCATTATCACTTTTACTCAGTGCTTCAATTACTGTCTTTATTTGCAGTAAGAGCTCATCTCTAGCAAATTGCTCACTAAAGCCTTTTCTCTCTAGGTAGCTTATAATATTGTTATCATTAGTGGTGCTAACATTCTTTTTAACATCTTCTATCAATTCACTCAAACCTTCTCTTCTTTTTTTATCTAAAGTAATATTATCACACTTCATTAAATATGAGAGAGTAAGATCGATCATTGAATGCATTACTCTATATTTTAGATATTCAGCAGTACTACTGAAATCCACCTTTTCTTTTAATTCAGATATCTGCTCTTCTGTCAGACTAGGATGTTGCTTTTTAACGCAGCTTATAAAGTTCGCTTCGCGTAACTTGAGCCTATAGTCTTGATAAGACATCCCTTCAGGCTGAAATTTATTATACACTTCATAACGTGTACTACCTTCATATACTAAATTATCTCTACCCTGCAACGCAAAGTTAAGATTAACTATACTATTTACATCATCAGCTAAAAGCAGAGCACTTTCTCCAATTGGGCTTTGCACATTCCATCTTATAGAAGTTAATAAATCATCGGTATCAACAAGCTTATTGTAATTAAAAACTTCTTCGCTCTCTTCAACATATTCATGAGCTGGGCTCGATTTTTCTCTAGTAAATAAGCTACGCACGTTAGCAAGAAATCTAGAAAGCAGTTCTTTTGACTCTACACCAGTTGCTTTAGTTAGTACCCACCAAATTGGCAACATTACTATACCAAATATAAACATAGAAATTGTATAATATAAGTTTCCAATCAAAGCAGAATACAGCCAATAATCTGAAGTTAGACCAATTACAGCAGCAACATTACTATTTATAACAGGAAATAATGTAATCATAGGTATTATAGTAACAGCAATATTCACTACAAATGCTAGAGTGAAATTTGTTCTCCTATTGGTTTTTGCAATAACACTTGCTGTTTCGATGGCGTTTGCAATACAACGTCTACTCAATCTTGTCGGGCTGATAACTTTTCCGCATCTATTTAAAATCCTTCTCTTTGGTGTTGCAGTGAGGTAAGTCGTAGGATATTTCTCATCAAGCTTGCACATGTTCTCAAAATCCTGCTGCTTATTAATACTGTCTGCTTCATCAACACTAATCCACAACTTGGTATTTTGGTCTTTTAATTTCCGATCATTTTCTTGCTGTAATAACAGGTCATGTGTCACTATAATTGTTGTAGGTTTAGTTGCCTTCAGTGCATTTTTAATTTCCTCAGCAGCTTTAGGTGTCCTAATGTTTACAGTAAATGCACTACTCATCATTTTTTTAGCTTGGTTTACTAGATCACTGTTTGGTACTGCAACCAGATGATGAAACCCTGCTTGGGCTAGTACATGGCTCCACATTCCAATATCGTAAGTCTTGCCAAACCCAGTTTCTGCATCGATCATAACATTACAGTTAGTAGTAGAAGGGTTGCGTAGATGTTCTAATACCCCTTCAACAACAGATTTACGACGTGCTACTATTATAGATTCCTTTGTATCATCAAGTTTTATAGATTCACCTTTTAGCTTGCAGTTGATTTTTTCTAAGCTACTTATAATACTTTGCTTTTCTTGATTGCTGATAGAACTCACACATTACCCGCTATAATTATTACAATATTAATTGTATGTTAATTCAGTAAATTGTCAATTCTATGGACAAAAAGCTGATTTCAACTATCATATTAATATGAATATATGCCTCGGAATAATTACTTCTCCTCATGGAATCAAAGGAGCTGTCAAAATAAAAACCTTTACTGAAAAGCCCGAAAATATTTTCCTATATGGTGAACTAATAATCGGAAGTGAAAATTATAAAATAAGCTTGGTGTCTGTTGTCAGTAATAATTTAGTAATAGCAACAATTAGCGGTGTGAATTCCCGTAATGAAGCAGAGCTTTTAAGAAATAAAAAGTTATATATAGAAAGAGATAAGCTACCACAGTTAAATGATGAGGATGAATTTTACCAAGATGATCTTGTGAATATGGAAGTAAGACTAGAGAGTAATGAATTATATGGCTATGTGAAGTCTGTGAATAATTTCGGCTCAGGGGATATATTAGAAATTTTGGTTATCAGCACAAAAAAAAACATTATGTTATCTTTTACTAAAGAAGTATTTCCATACATCAACATGAAGGAAAGGTATATAGTAATCAACATGCCAGAATTCATTGGCCGATAAAAATTTTGATATTTGTATAAAGTTATTTATAATAATCAGACCAAATTAAAAGTGTAATTATGGCAGAAAGGGCTAATGATATCAGGCCAGGTCAGGTACTAGAACATAACGGTGGATTGTTTTTGGTTGTAAGTATTATGCATACTCAACCTGGTAAAGGTGGTGCTTACATACAAGCTGAAATGAAAAATATCAAAACTGGAGCAAAGCACTATGAAAGATTCCGCTCTGATGCAACAATCAGAAGGGCAATTTTAGATGAAGAGGAATATGTTTATCTCTTTACTGAAGGGAATATCGTAAATCTTATGCATCCAAGTAATTACGAGCAGATTGTTATAAATTTAGACTTATTAGGAGAAAAGAAGTCTTATTTGCAAGATAATATGAAAATTAAAGTAGTAACTTATCAAGATAAAATAATTTCTGCACATGTGCCTGATCACGTTACACTAACTGTAAAAGAAACAGAGTCTGTTATCAAAGGGCAGACTGTTACTGCTTCTTATAAGCCTGCAATTTTGGAAAACGGAATACGCGTTAACGTGCCTCAATTTATAAAAGAAGGTGATAAAATTGTAGTACATACTCCTGATAACAGCTATTACGAAAGAGTGAAAGAGTAAATGGCAATTTCATCACCACGAATCAATGTGATGCTTGATTCTGTACGCAGTGCCTCCAAGCAGCTTATACGTGATTTTAATGAATTGCAAATTTCAAGCGTTAAGTCAGCAGACTTTATCAATAAAACTTATTCAAAATCCAAGCAACTTATATACGATTGCTTGAAAAACTACAACCAGAACTATGACTTTATTTTTGAAGACGATGTGGGCCAAGATCTAAAAGACGGCGGTTATACTTGGTTTATTATGCCTATAGAAGGCAAGGAAAACCTTTTTAGTTGTATGGTTTATTTTGCAGTATCAGTTTGTCTCATTCATAAAAACAGAGTTGTAGCAGCTGTGATTGATGCTCCAGCGCTTAGAGAAACTTTCTGGGCAGAGGAAAAGAAAGGAGCTTTTCTTGAAGATTTCAAATCTCGCCATGTAAAAATGCGGATGAAAGCTCGTGAAGGGGGAATAATAGACATAAGTGGTAATTTGTTAAATAAATTACCACTTGACAATAATAATCTACGCTCCCTTGGCTCAACGGTACTAGGTTTTGCATATCTTGCTGCCGGAAGATACAATGGAATAATTTACTCTGGAATTAATAAATATAAAACTTCACTCGGTAGGCTTTTTCTGCAAGAAAGCGGTGGGAGATTAAGGGAAGATAACGCGCTTGTCATTGCTGGAGATATAAACTAAAGTTCATTCAAAAGAGCAAAAGTCACGTAGTGAAAATAATAAATGGTCTTACCTACCCCTCATTGCAGCAGGGTAGCAAAATAAGATAGACGAGAAAAGACAACTATAGGAACAAATAGTCAGTGTGTGACAATGGCATCTAGTCCTTTTGCACAAAAAATGTTGTAAAGTAACTTAGTTGGATCCCAGTGTTAGCTACTTTCATGACAAGAAATAAAGCACTGATTTTGTACATTAACCATGCTTTTAAATAGATACCTTATTCTTGGCAACTTTAAACTCAACAACAGACACAAACAGATAATTTCTCAAAAACTTTTACAAGAGATTTTGTTAAATGCTCTATCATTTCATTTGTATGGTAAGGCGTAGGAGTAATACGGAAGCGCTCAGTCCCCTTTGAAACTGTTGGGTAATTTATATGTTGTACATATATTCCATACTCATCAAATAACAATTTTGATGCTTTTTTGGACAACTCAGGATCGCCAATTATGATTGGAATTATATGAGTTTCTGTTTGCATAAAATTCACTCCTGCATTTCTCAGTGAGTCTTTTACTTTCTCAACCACCTGCTTCTGCTTTTCTCTTTCAATGTTGCTTGATTTTAGATGCTCAACGCTTGCCTTTGCTGCTGCTGCTAAAACGGGCGACATAGCAGTAGTAAAAATAAATCCTGGGGCTGAACTTCTTATTACATCCACCAAGCTCTTTGAAGACGCTATATATCCACCCATCACTCCAAAAGCCTTTGATAATGTACCCTGAATAACAGTTATTCTATCCATCAAACCTTCTCTTTCTGCAATTCCGCCACCGCGCGGTCCATACATGCCAACTGCGTGTACCTCATCCAAATAGGTGATTGCATTATACTGATCTGCTAGATCACATATCGCTTCAAGCGGTGCTACATCACCATCCATTGAGTATACAGATTCAAGTGCTATTATTTTCGGCGTTTTTATATCTATAGACTTTAGCAACTGCTCTAAGTGATCAACATCATTATGCCTAAATATGTGCTTCGGTCTTTTTCCTGATTTTATACCTTCTATCATTGAAGAATGGTTTTTCTCATCTGAAAAAATTACCACGCCCGGAATAACAGACGATAAAGTACTAAGTGTAGTTTGGTTGGCAAGATAGCCACAAGCAAAAGTTAAAGCAGCTTCTTTTTGATGCAAGTCAGCCAAAGACTTCTCGAGCTCAACAACTTCCTTTGTTGTACCTGATATATTTCTTGTTCCTCCAGCACCAACAGATGAATTTTGAATAGCAGCAATGACACTATCGTTTTGTGACATTCCCAGATAATTATTACTGCACCAGACAATAACCTCTCTATTTCTTTCATAATCCATAATATAGGGAAGTTTGCCAGGTAATGACGCAAAATGCGTAAATTCACGATAGCGCCCTTCTTCTTTTATATCTTTGATTTTATTTAAGAATATTTTTTCGTAGTCTACCAAGTTTTTATCTATTAACAATCAATATAATTATAATAAATTATTAAATGATAGACTACTATATTTATTACTTAGACTGACATTCTTCTGTCTGCATAACCTTTTTGACCTGATTATCCTCAACTAAGCTTTTAGGCCTATAGCAGTACGTAATTGTAGCTGCAATAAGACAACAAACTGCAACTGCTATTCCTATTGCTAACATTTCCAAGTAAACTGCAACAGCTGCTCCTAAGGCAATAACAGTTATTGCAAGCGCAGAAGCAGCTACGACATACTTTTTTGTGTTTTGTGGATCATTCTTTGAATTGCTTGGTACGGTTGCTGAATAGCCTAAAGATGACATAAATTCCAAAAATCCCTTATTTCCTCGCTTTTTTGCCATATCTAAAGAGCTTCCTTTCAAAAGAGTATCTGATGGTTTATTAATAATTGGATCGTTTTCTAAATACGGGCTTGTACCATTGTCTATTATCAATTTTGCAGATTTTTTATGCTCTTCATTTATTTCTCGATTATAAGCTATAACATGCAACGCAGTACCAATACTGTTGCTTTGCATATTAACATACTTTTTTTTATCTTTTGCTGCACCTATCAAAATGGCAACTACATCAGAATGACCATTATCAGCAGCTAAGTGCAATGCAGTTTCACCATTATGATGTTGTAAATAAAGATCTGCCTTTTTTTTTAAAAGTAATTCCACCATTGCCGAATTACCTTCTGCAGAAGCATACATCAAAGGAGTAAGATTATATCGTTCTTTAGCATCAACTGTTGCGCCACGCTCTATTAGCAATTCTGCAACATCTGAATGTCCACTATATGCTGCTTCATGTAAAGGAGTTACTCTGCTGCCTGTACTGCTTACTGAATTAACATTTGCGTCATTATCAAGTAAAAGCTTCACAAAATCTTTATGACCACTCTTGGCAGCTAAATGAAGTGCAGTGTCACCACCTACTTTTGTTTTTGATTTAATCTCAATATTTGCACCACATTCTAGTAAATGCCTGCCAAGCTCAACATTACCTTTTTGTGCTGCAACGTGTAAATGAATAAATCCATCATTATCATAATCTGTGAAACGTTCATTAATATCGTCTAGTAAACTTTCCCTACCAGCTTTTAATTCCTCAGAAATGATAAGTGTTACTTTACCATTTTCATACTCTACTTCACCATTATGAAATTTAAGTGTGAACTCTAAAATAGCATCAACCCTGCATATTTCCCTATTTGTATCAAGTTTCCTGACAGGCATACTTGGACAATACTGAACATTGAGAGAACCTTGGCTATTATATACAATACTTATCTTTCTATCATTGGCATGAGGCAAGATTAGTTTATGCTTAGAGAATATAGGAGAGAGCTGCATTAACAAAGAGCCATCATACCCAGCTTGATTGCAACTAGTAATTAACTCTTCCAGTATATAGTCATTTGGAACCTCTGCTTTAGCATGTTTAAAAATTTCCGTAAAAACATACTTTGCAAACAGACGTTTATCATCTCCCTCATTATATTTATCATATAACCCTTTAATGAAACTATTATCTATAGTGCGATCATTGATTACAAAAAAATCCGTTCTATATAGGTCTTGATAAGCTGTGTTACCAGACTTTACATCTTCATTATTCTCATCTGCCTTTACTTGACCCAGCAGAGATTGTGTTAGCTGAAATTCTAACGTAGTTACTGCACTAGATTTAGTATCAGAATTATTAACGCCAGATTCCTCTTGACTTTCATTACCTGAATCCTCAGAACGACGGCGCTCTTTTTCCTCTCGTTCTAAAATTTCAAACCCTTCTTCAGTTCCCGAATCCCTAGAATCTGATTTCTTTAAAATTTTGTTTGATTCCTGTGATACAAAATCTGAACCTAACATGTTTTTCCTCACTAATTAGTAGCTAAGCTAAGTGTAGCATTAAATGGCAATTTTGTCAACTTAGCAAGCATCTCTTCGTAGTCTACCAAGTTTTTATCTATTAATAATCAATATAATTATAATAAATTATTAAATGATAGACTACTATT